>NZ_JBEXRZ010000038.1:0-45940 GCF_040613325.1 Streptomyces sp. NPDC006283
GAGCGGTCTTGACCTTGATCTTGCCGGCGATGATGTCGGCCTTGGCCTTGTCGACCGCCGTGACGACGTCCGACATCTTGGTGAAGGCCGGGTTCGAGCGGGACAGCGCGACGCCGTCGTCCTCGAGGCCGTAACGGATCTCACCGGTCTGCGGCTTGCCGTCCTGGACCGACTTGATCAGGTTGAAGACGGCACCCGAGACGTTCTTGGTGACCGACGTCAGGATCTGCGCCTTGTAGGCGGCCAGACCCTTCTGGTTGTACTGGTCGGAGTCGACGCCGATGGCCCACTTGCCGGCCTTGGCGGTCGCCTCGATCGAACCGGAGCCCGCGAGGCCCGCAGCCGCGTAGATCACGTCGGCGCCCGCGTCGAGCTGGCCCTGCGCGGCGGCCTTGCCGAGGTCCGGCTTCGAGAAGCCACCGAAGTCCGGCGGCTGCGTCAGGTACTGGACCTTGACGTTGACGTCCTTGTTGGTGTCCTTGACACCCTGGACGAAGCCCGCCTCGAACTTCTTGATCAGCGGGGTCTCGACACCGCCGATGAAGCCGACGGTGTCGGTCTTCGTCACCTTGGCGGCGGCGACGCCGGCGAGGTAGGAGCCCTGCTCCTCGTTGAAGACCAGGTTGGCGATGTTCTTGCCGGTCTTGGAGGTGTCGTCGATGAGCCCGAAGGTGGTCTTCGGGAACTTCGGGGCGACCTCCGCGATGGCGGGCGCGTAGGCGAAACCGACACCGATCACGGGGTTGTTGCCGGCGCGAGCCAGAGCGGTGAGGCGCTGGATCTTGTCCGGGTCGCCCTCTCCCTCGCTGGGCTCGGCCTCGCTGCCCTTGATGTCGAGTTCCTTCTCGGCCCTCTCCAGGCCCGCGAAGGCGGCGTCGTTGAACGACTGGTCGCCGCGGCCACCGATGTCGTACGCGATGGCGGCCTTGCCGCCGTTGTCGTCCGAGCCGCTCGACTCGGACGACGACTTGCCGCCACATGCGGTGGCGGACAGTGCGAGAGCCGCGGACGCGATGCCCACGGTGGCGATCCTGGTGATCCGGCGCACTGGGGGGCTCCTTTAAACCTGACCGAAAGCGCCACTTCCGGCGCTGGGTTCGCGGCGATCGTAACGCGCGTAGATGTCAGTTAAAGACCCGTTCATCAGTCGTTATCGGATCGTCGCGTAGCCCTTTGGAGGGACGGCTGTCCGGTATGCAGCGGGTAACGGCATGGCCCCATGGCGTGGCGCTTCCCCGGGCGTAGCCCGGTGGTTCCCGGCCGGCGCACCCCGGGCGTGGCCCGGTCCGTGTCGGTTGGTGTCCGGGGGCCCACGGCTTCGCTCCCACCGGGGGTCCCGCCCCCGGCACCACCCACCAGGGGACGTAACACCCCTCGACCGGACCAGGCACGGGCGCGCCACGCCCCCCGACCGCGAAGCGGTCAGAGCGCCAGCAGCGCCGCGGCCGTGAAGAGTTCGACGCCCACCGTGATCGCCGCCTCGTCGACGTCGAAGTCCCCGCGGTGCAGGTCGCGGCGGACCGGGTCGCCCGGAACGCGGACGCCGAGACGCGCCATCGCGCCCGGGACGTGCTCCAGGTACCAGGAGAAGTCCTCGCCGCCGAGGCTCTGTTCCGTGTCCTCGATCGCGTACGTCCCGCGGCGCGCGGTCTGCGCGTCGCGCAGCAGTTCGGTGACGACCGGGTCGTTGACGACCGGCGGTACGCCCCGCACGTAGTTGATCTGGGACTTGGCCCGGTGCAGCGTCGCGATCTCGTCGATCGCCGCGTGCACCAGGTCGGGGGCCTCGCGCCAGCCGGGGAGGTCGAGGCAGCGCACGGTGCCGGAGAGTTCGGCGTGCTGCGGGATGACGTTGCAGGTGTGGCCGGCTTCGATGCGGCCCCAGGTGACGGCGAGGCCGGATCGCGCGTCGACGCGGCGCGCCAGCAGCGCGGGGACGTCGGTGACGATCTTCGCCGCCGCCGTGACCAGGTCCGTGGTCAGGTGCGGGCGCGCGGTGTGGCCGCCGGGGCCGTCGAGGGTGACCTCGAGGCGGTCGCACGCGGAGGTGATGGGGCCGGGTCGCAGGCCGATGACGCCCGCGTCGACCTTGGGGTCGCAGTGCACGGCGATGATCTTGCTGACACCGTCGAGGACGCCGGACTCGATCGCGTCGGCCGCGCCGCCGGGCAGTACTTCCTCCGCCGGCTGGAAGATCAGCCGGACGGGCTGCGTCAGCAGTCCCTGCCGGTCCAGCTCGGCCAGGACGAGCCCCGCACCGAGCGCCACGGTGGTGTGCACATCGTGGCCACAGGCGTGGGCCCGGTCGGGCACGGTGGAGCGGTAGGGGACGCCGACCTTGGTGTCGGGGATGGGCAGGGCGTCGATGTCGGCGCGGATCGCGAAGAAGGGCAGTGCGGCACCCGGGGCCGGCGTTCCGATGTCGCAGACCAGGCCCGTTCCCGCGGCGAGGACGCGGGGCTGGAGCCCGGCCTTCTCGAGGCGCGCCTTGATCACTGCGGTGGTACGGAACTCCTGGTTGCCGAGCTCGGGGTGCATGTGCAAATCACGCCGGAACGCGATCAGTTCGGCGCGCAGCGATTCGGACAGCGTGCCGGGCAGTGCGACTGCGCCGGGCTGTTCGACTTCTTCGGACTCGCGGGACATCAACTGGTTCACCCAGTGAAGGGTATGCCCCTTCGCGCTTCAACTGCCGTGCGATCAACAAAACATCAGCCTCATAGGGGACAGATTTTTGGTCACACGGCGATTGGAGCGTTGTTCGAGTGGGTAAGCTCACCCAACTCGGTCTTGAGTCGATCTTTCCTTTCCGGACCGTGGTCGTCCGCTCACCGCCGCCCCTCTTCAAGCGGGCGCCGGCAGCCGTTGCACATCGCGGGCCGTGCCCGTGACCCCGGCAAGAAAGCCCTGGGCGCGGGGCGAGGCGTTCTCCTTGAGCCACTCGGGCGCGATGTCGCACACCGCCACCTTGATTCCCGTGCCCGCGAGTGCGAGCGGAAGGGTGTGGACCACCGTCGAGGGAAAGCTCAGGACCGTTGCTCCGATCGGGCCACGCCGGGCGATCAGCTCCAGCGGCAGGTCCGGGCGGACCACCTCGAGGCCCGTCTCCGCGGCCAGCCGGTGCAGCTTGTCCGTGCTCTCGCGGCGGTGCGCGAAGTAGCGGGTCGCACCATGGGTGCGGGCGAGGGACGAGACGGCCCGCAGGTACTGCGCGAGGTCGACGACGCCGGTCTCCACCAGGGAGGTGCCGACCATGTCCGCGCCCTTGGTGATCGTCGGCGGCCCGAAGCGGGCCCGGGTCCACGCGAAGTCGTTGGGCGTGACCGTGATCCCCTGTGCCGGTTCGACGGGCATCGAGGTGAAGACCTCGACCGACCGTGCCTTGGAGGGGGCGAGCCGACGCCTGGCCAGGAAGGTGACCGGCGCGAGCACCAGCTCGCGCGGCCCGCGGCGGCCGCCGCGCCGGTGCCAGCGCACCAGCTGTTCACCGCGGGTGACCTGGGCGACGAACTCCATGGTCGCCGTGCCGTCGTCCACTACGGTCACGTTCTTCCGGCCGACCAGGGTCAGCAGGAGCTGGACGTACCGGGAGAACGGGTCTCCGATGACGATGCGCTCGGCGTGGCGCAGCATGGGGCCGAGTTCGCGGACCGTGCGCAGCGGCGCGCCCATCCCGCCGCGGGCCTCCTGCCAGCGGACGGCGAAGCCCTCGTCGCGGGCCAGCTCGGCCATCCGGCGCAGCTGGCCCCGCGACATGGGGTCCGTGGGCGACAGCACGACCAGGGTGAGACCCTCGGCCCCGGGGGCGGTCGGCGCGGTGTGGGCCCACTCCAGGACGTTCAGGAGCTGGACCGGGCTCTCGACGAAGGCGAGATTCATCGGTTGTCACCTCGTGATGCCGGGCCGGCGTGCAGCCGGGGTCGTCGACGGGCCCCTGCGGAGCCCTCGGTGGTTGCTGCCGACTGCGGGTTTCCGCAGGGCCGGGCTACGGAGGAGCCGGAGCACCCGTGGCCGGGCCCGGGGCGCGCGGGGGGCCCGGCCGTGACAGGGGCGCCGCGCGCCCCCGGCCGGCCGACGGCCCCCGCGCGGAACGCGCACACACGCCGGGGGTGTCCTCCGGGGCGGTGCGGCACGGCGGCGCGGCCGTGGTCAGACCGCGGCCGGCTCACGGTCGCCCGCCTCGGCGACGACACCCGCGACGCGCCGCAGCTTCTTCATGGGGGCGAGCTCGGAGTCGTAGACCTTCTTGATTCCGTCGCCGAGGGCTTCCTCGATGATGCGGATGTCGCGGACCAGGCGGGTGAGTCCCTGCGGCTCGACGGACGCGGCCTGGTCGGAGCCCCACATGGCGCGGTCGAGGGTGATGTGGCGCTCGACGAACGCGGCGCCGAGGGCGACGGCGGCGAGGGTGGTCTGCAGGCCGGTCTCGTGGCCGGAGTAGCCGATCGGGACGTTCGGGTACTCGCCCATCAGCGTGTTGATGACCCGCAGGTTGAGCTCCTCGGCCTTGGCCGGGTAGGTCGACGTGGCGTGGCAGAGCAGGATGTTGTCGCTGCCGAGCACCTCGACGGCGTGACGGATCTGCTTCGGCGTCGACATGCCGGTGGAGAGGATGACCGTTTTGCCGGTGGCCCGCAGGGAGCGCAGCAGCTCGTCGTCGGTGAGCGAGGCGGAGGCCACCTTGTGGGCCGGGACGTCGAACTTCTCCAGGAAGGCGACGGCCTCGGTATCCCACGGGGAGGCGAACCAGTCGATGCCGCGCTTCTTGCAGTGCTCGTCGATCTGGCGGTACTCGTCCTCGCCGAACTCGACGCGGTGACGGTAGTCGATGTACGTCATCCGGCCCCAGGGGGTGTCGCGCTCGATGTCCCACTGGTCGCGCGGGGTGCAGATCTCCGGGGTGCGCTTCTGGAACTTGACCGCGTCGCAGCCGGCATCGGCGGCGGCGTCGATCAGGGCGAAGGCGTTGTCCAGGTCACCGTTGTGGTTGATGCCGATCTCGCCGGTGATGTAGACGGGGTTGCCGGGGCCCGCGGTCTTGTTGCCGAGGGCGCGGAGGCGGGACGTGCTCATGGGGGTGGTTCCTTTACTTCTTGGGGACTGGCTCGGGGGACTGTCGTGGGGGACTTGGGTGTCAGTGGGTGGTGGCAGGGGTGTCGGGGACGGTGAGCGTCGGGCCGAGGAGCCAGGCGGCGATCTCACGGATCGCCCCCTCGCCGCCGGGCGTGGAAGTGACGGCACGGGCGGCGGCGCGTACGGAGTCGTGCGCACTCGCGACGGCCACGGGCCAGCCGACGAGGTGGAAGCACGGAAGGTCATTGACGTCGTTGCCGACGTAGAGCACCCGCTCGGGGGTGAGCCCCTGCTCCTCGCACCACCGCGTCAGCGCAAGGTCCTTGCGGTCGATGCCGTGCAGGACGGGGATCCGGAGCTTGCGGGCGCGGGCGGCGACGACCGGGTTCTGCTCGGTGGAGAGGATCAGCAGCTCCAGGCCGGCCTTGCGCAGGTGGGCGACGCCTAGCCCGTCGCCGCGGTGGACGGAGACGATCTCGCGTCCGTCCGCGTCGATGAGGACCCGGTCGTCGGTCTGGGTGCCGTCGAAGTCGAGGACGACGGCGTCGATGTCCTCGCGCGCGGGCAGTGCGGCGGTGTCGAGCAGCGGTGCCAGTGCGCGGGCGCGGGCCAGGTCGTGCGGGTCGTCGACCTCGAGGACTCGGGCCGGGTCGGTCCGCACGAGCGCCGTGCGGCCGAAGAACCGGTGGCCCGCCTCGCGGAAACCGGTCGCGGACATGGCGTACGCGGCGCCGGTCTCCAGGAAGTCCTGGGGGCGGTCCTGGCGGCGGGGCCGGAAGGCGGAGTCGTGGTTGACGCCGTAGCCGGTGCCGGTGTCCCTGGTGGTCCGGGCGAGCACGGCGGTCCCGCCGGCGGCCCGCTCCGCCTCCGGGGCCTCGGCCGCTTCGCCGGCCCCATCGGTCTCCCGCCACACGAAGCCGTGGAAGGGCGCCACGGTCACGGCGCTGTCGGCGCCGTCCTCGACGACGGCACGGGCGACGCCCTCGACGTCCTCGCGGGCGACGAAGGGGCTGGTGCACTGGACGAGCAGCACCACGTCGACGGGTGCGCCGTGCACGGCCTCGTGCGCGTCCATGGCGTGCAGAACGGCCGCCTCGCTGGTGGCGGTGTCCCCGGCGATGGCGGCGGGCCGCAGCACGACCTCGGCGCCGGCTTCGCGGGCGACGGCCGCGATCCGCGGGTCGTCGGTGGAGACGGCGACGTGCGTGACCAGCGGGGCGTCGAGGCAGGCGCGGACGGCCCGCGCGACGAGCGGCACGCCGCCCACCGCCGCCAGGTTCTTGGCCGGGACGCCCTTCGATCCGCCACGGGCGGGGATCACGGCGAGAACGGTCATCGGTGGCTCCTGAGCTGAGGGTTCGAAGGGGGTCCCGGTCATGGGGGTCACAGCTCGCCCATCCGGCGGATGGCGGGAGCGACGCGCTGCACGCCGTGGCGGTAGGCGCCGCGCGCGGCCTCGCGCACCGCGTCGCGCACCACGCGCCGTACGCCGGTGACCTCGGCCTTCGGCGCCGCGCCGGCCAGTGGCGTGCCGTCGGGGGCCAAGTGGTGGCGGGCGAGGAGGGCGGGCAGGTACCCGGGCGCGGTGGTGGGCGTGTAGTACGGCGCGAGCGGCGGGAGCCCGGGTGCCAGCAGCAGTTCGGCGACCCGCGTGCGGGCCTCGTCGAAGGCGCTGTCGTACGAGCCGTCGGCGGCGACGCCCTGGCGGGACAGCCAGTCGCTGTCGGGGGTGGGGCGGTGGCCGCCGTCGAGCTGGTCCCAGGAGGCCAGCAGGCCCGAGCCGAGGAAGTGGTGGTTGCCGAGCGCCTCGCGCACCCCGAGGTCCGTGAGGACGGCGGTGGGGATGCGGCGGTGCAGGGCTTCGAGCGCGGCGGTGGACGAGACGGTGACCAGGAGGTCGGTGCGGTCCAGCACCTCGCCCATGTGCCCGTACACCAACCGGAAGTTCGGCGGCAGTCCGCCGGGGAGCTTGTCGGCGAGCTTCTGGTACGGGATCTCTTCGAGGTGGGTCGTGTGCTCGCCCGGCTTGGAGCGGAGCTTCAGCAGCACCTCGCGGCCGGGGTGGAGCCGCGCGTGCTCGACGAGCCTGCGCAGCAGGTACGTACGGTCGGCGCGCGATTCCGGCACGGACGGCTGGACGGCGAAGACGACGGTGTCACGGCCCTCCACCGCGCGGTAGGGCGCGCCGCCGAGGAAGGGCAGCGCGGCCTCGGTGACGGCACCCGCGTCGGCGCCCACTCCCTCGTACACGGCGCGGAAACGGTCCGCGTCATGGCGGGAGTTGGCGAGGACGACGTCCGCGCCGTGGCGCAGCAGCAGTCCGTCGGACAGCTTTTCGTAGACGACGCCGACATAGCCGGTGACGACGACGGGCCGGCGGGCGAGGCCGAGCGCGGCGAGTCCGTGCAGCATCGCCTGGACGCCGCCGCCGACGAGGGCGAGCACGACGACGTCGTACGGCTCTTCCTTCATCGCCCGCAGGAACTCGTTCCCCGTCACCTCGCGCAGCTCGTCGGCGCGCACGCCCACTTCCGCGAGCTGGCGGGCCGTGGGCGTGGCCCTGCCGCGCAGCAGGAAGCCGCTCAGCTCGACGGAGGTGCTCGGTGCGATGCGGCGCGCGGTGAGCGCGCCCCATTTCCACCGGGTGTCGGAGTCGGCGAGTACGGCGACCCGTACGGCCTCGCTGGTACTTGTTGGCACGTCGAGGACGTTAGAAAGGCATTTCGTTTCGCGGCCCAACTGGGCTGCAACAAAGGGTTAACAGCGGGTCTACGGACGGGGAATCGGGCCGGTTGACGAACCGGTTAACAGATTCGATGCCCGCCGTTCACCTGTCATCCTCCCGTGCGTCGACACGAATGCCGGGGGCCCGCCTAGCGTCACGCGGGTGGTCAAGCTCTCCGTCATCGTGCCGTTCTACAACGTGCAGACATACGCCCCCGACACCCTGCGAAGTCTGAAGGCGAATGCCCGCGCCGACTTCGAGTTCGTTCTTGTCGACGACTGTTCGACGGACGGAACTCCTGAGATCCTGCGGCGGGCGGAACGGGAGCTCCCGGGCGCGGTTCTGATCAGACACGAGCAGAACGGCGGGCTGGCGACCGCGCGCAACACCGGCCTCGACGCCGCGAGCGGTGAGTACCTCACCTTCCTCGACGGCGACGACTGGCTGGCGCCCGGCCACTACGAGCGCCTCCTGGCCGCCATGGAGGACCTCGGCTGCGACTTCGTGCGGACCGACCATGTGCAGTGCACGGGGCGGAACCGCTCGATCCACCGGGTGCCGTTCGGCCGGCGCGGCGAGGTGCTGCGACCGCGCGACGCGATCCTGCCCGCCGACCGCTCGACGGCGGTCGACTACCCGTACGCCTGGGCGGGGATGTACCACCGGCGGCTCGTGGAACGCGGACTGCTGCACTTCACGCACGGGCTGCGCACCGCGGAGGACCGGCCGTGGATCTGGCGGCTGCACCGCGAGGCGGAATCATTCGCCGTGATAAGCCAACTGAGCATCTTCTACCGGCGCGGCGTCGCCTCTTCGCTCACTCAGATCGGTGACATCAGGCAGCTCGATTTCATCAGGGCATTCGACCAGGTCATCGAGGAAACCGCGAGCGACGCGGAATCGGAAAAGCTGCTGCCGAAGGCCGTCCGCACCTACTGCGCTCTCATTTCCCATCACCTGGGATCCATCGAAAGGTACGAACCGGCCGTGGCACGGAAATTGCGCACGATGAGCGCGGCCGCGCTGAAGCGTATGCCGCAGGACGTGCTGAACGACGCGCTCGATTCGATGGACGCCGAGCGTGCGTCCCGGCTGCGCAAGGTGCGCAGGCGTCCCGCCCCTCTCTCCCCGGAGGTGGCGGCCTGATGGCCACGACCCAGATCTTCTTCGCCTCCTCCCTCTTCGGCGCCGCCACGCTGGCCGCCGCGATCGACTCCGGCGGCTTCGCCGCGGCCGACCGCCGGCTGCTGCTGGTCTCCAACAACGCGGTCACACCGGAGACGACCCCGTCCCTCGACCGGATGCCCGGCTTCGAGCGGCTGCGCGACCGCTTCGACGAGGTGCTCTCGTGGAACGAGGCCATCTCGCCCTTCCACCCGAGTGGTTGGGCGCCGCGGAGCGACGACGTGCCGCTGTGGGAGCGCCATCTGCGCCGGCTGTGGGACCTGGGCGACGACCGGATCGAGCTGGCCGTCGAGTCGATCCAGGTGAACCCGGCACTGGCGATCGCACAGCTCTTCCCCGACGCGGCGCTCGACGTGTACGCGGACGGTCTGATGAGCTACGGCCCCACCCGCAACAAGATCGACCCGCTGGTCGGCGAGCGGGTGCGGCGACTGCTGCACCTGGACCTGGTGCCGGGCCTGAAGCCGCTGCTGCTGGCCGAGTTCGAGGTCGAGCCGCAGCTCGTGCCGACCGAAGCCTTCGTGAAGGTCGTCGCCGAACTCTCCGACGCCGTGCCGGACGCCTGCGAGGGCGTCGCCGAAGGTCCGGCGCTGCTGCTGGGCCAGTACCTCGCGGCCCTGGACATCATCACGGCCGAGGAGGAAGAAGCCCTGCACGTCGGCATGCTGGCGGGGGCGGCCGCACTCGGCCACCACCGGATCGTGTTCAAACCGCACCCGACGGCCCCAGCCGCCTGGACGCGGACGCTGGAACGCGAGGCCGAGAAGCTGGGAGTCGAACTGACCGTCCTGGAGCGGCCGTTGCTGGCGGAGGTGCTGTTCAGGCAGCTGCGTCCGGCCCTGGTGGCGGGCTGCTTCTCCACGGCGCTGTTCACCGCGGGCGCCTTCTACGGCACGCCCGTCGCCAGGGTGGGAACGGAGCCGCTCCTGGACCGGCTCAGCCCGTACCAGAACAGCAACAGGGTGCCGGTGACACTCGCCGACGCGCTGCTGCCGGACCTGGCGGCGGGCGAGGCGGGAGCGCCCACGGAGGCCGACGAGCAGCTCGCCGGGCTGATCGGCGCCGTCGGTTTCGCGATGCAGCCGCAATTGCGCCCGGATCTGCGTCCGGCGGCGGAGCGCTGGCTCGGCAGCAGTCTCGACGCGCACACTTCGCGCTACTTCAAACGCCGCCGGCTGACGATTCTCGGTCTCCCGGGTGGCCTGCCGGTCCCGCGCGGCAAGACGGTCCGGCGGGTGGTCCGGCGCGGCCGGCGGCTGCGGCGGGCACTGAAGCGGGTGGCGGCGCTGGGGTGACGGGGGCGGGGCCGCTGCGCGGGGCAGTTGCCCTGCCGGGCCCTCCCGCTGTGAGGGGGGCGCTGCTCTGCGGGACCAGGTAGGCGCCGGGGGATCCGCAGCTGGGCCCGACCCCCGGCACCGGCGTCACGTGCCGCTGAGCGACAGCTTCACCGCGAAGCCCAGGAACAGCGCTCCCGCCGCCGATGTCGCCCCCGCAGACAGCCGCCGCCTGCGGCGGAACGCGGCGGCCAGGTGCGTGCCGGTGAAGATCAGCAGCGTCAGGTAGAGGAATGACGCGAGCTGCGCCAGCGTGCCGAGCACCGTGAACGACAGCGCCGGATACGCGTAGGCCGGGTCGACGAACTGGACGAAGAAGGCGATGAAGAACAGGATCGCCTTCGGGTTGAGCAGACTGATCACGAACGCCCGGCGGAACGGCCGCTCGACCGCCTCCGACGTGTCGGAGGCCGCGACCTCGGACAACCGCTCGCGACGGGTGCGCCACATCGACCAGGCGGCGCGCAGCATCCCGATGGCCAGCCAGGTCAGATAGCCGGCGCCCGCGTACTTCACGATGCCGAACAACAGGGCGTTCGCCTGGAGGAGCGAGGCCACGCCCGCCGCCGAGAGCACCATCAGGACCGTGTCACCGCACCACACTCCGGCGGCGGCCTTGTAGCCCGTGCGCACACCACGGCGCGCGGCGACCGAGAGCACGTACAGCGAGTTCGGCCCCGGCAACAGGATGATCAGGACAAGGCCTGCGAGATAGGTCGGCAGATCGGTAACACCCAGCATGGGCGGAGTGTCGCACACGGGTACGACACTCCGCCCGTGGGTCTCAGAATGCGTCGGTGGGGACGTATGTCCCCCACACCTCGCGCAGCGCGTTGCAGACCTCGCCGACGGTGGCGCGCGCCCTCAGCGCGTCCTTCATCGGATAGAGGACGTTGTCCGTGCCCTGCGCGGCCTTCCTCAGCTCCGCGAGCGCCGCGTCCACGGCCGGCTGGTCGCGTTCCGCGCGGAGCTTCGCCAGCCGCTCCGCCTGCTGCGCCTCGATCGCCGGGTCGACGCGGAGCGGCTCGTACGGCTCCTCCGTCTCCAGCGTGAAACGGTTGACGCCGACGACGACCCGCTCGCCGGAGTCGGTCTCCTGGGCGATGCGGTAGGCGCTGCGCTCGATCTCGTTCTTCTGGAAGCCCTGCTCGATGGCGTTGACCGCGCCGCCCAGGTCCTCGACGCGCTCCATGAGCGCGAGCGCCGCCGCTTCGACGTCGTCGGTCATCTTCTCCACGACGTACGAACCCGCGAAGGGGTCGACGGTCGCGGTCACGTCGGTCTCGTACGCGAGCACCTGCTGGGTGCGCAGGGCGAGGCGGGCGGACTTGTCCGTCGGGAGCGCGATGGCCTCGTCGAAGGAGTTGGTGTGCAGCGACTGCGTGCCGCCGAGCACCGCGCCGAGGCCCTGCACGGCGACCCGGACGAGGTTCACCTCGGGCTGCTGGGCGGTGAGCTGCACCCCGGCCGTCTGCGTGTGGAAGCGCAGCATCAGCGACTTCGGGTTCTTCGCGCCGAACTCCTCCTTCATCACCCGCGACCAGATGCGGCGGGCGGCGCGGAACTTGGCGACCTCCTCGAGGAGGGTGGTCCGCGCGACGAAGAAGAAGGACAGGCGCGGCGCGAAGTCGTCCACGTCCATCCCGGCGGCGACGGCGGTACGGACGTACTCGATGCCGTCGGCGAGGGTGAACGCGATCTCCTGCGCGGGCGAGGCCCCGGCCTCCGCCATGTGGTAGCCGGAGATCGAGATGGTGTTCCACTTCGGGATCTCGGCCTTGCAGTACTTGAAGATGTCCGCGATCAGCCGCAGCGACGGCTTGGGCGGGAAGATGTACGTGCCGCGGGCGATGTACTCCTTGAGCACGTCGTTCTGGATGGTGCCGGTCAGCTTGTCCGCGGGCACGCCCTGCTCCTCGCCGACCAGTTGGTAGAGGAGGAGAAGGAGTGCGGCGGGGGCGTTGATCGTCATCGACGTGGAGACCTTGTCCAGCGGGATACCGCCGAACAGGATCCGCATGTCGTCGATGGAGTCGATGGCCACGCCGACCTTGCCGACCTCGCCGTGTGCGATCGGGGCGTCGGAGTCGTGCCCCATCTGGGTCGGCAGGTCGAAGGCGACGGACAGGCCCATCGTGCCGTGGGAGATGAGCTCCTTGTAGCGGGCGTTGGACTCGACGGCGGTGCCGAAGCCCGCGTACTGGCGCATGGTCCAGGGCCGGCCGGTGTACATCGACGGATAGACGCCGCGGGTGAAGGGGTACGACCCGGGCTCGCCCAGCTTCTCCGCGGGGTCCCAGCCTTCCAGGTCCCCCGGCCCGTAGACCGGCTCGATGGGCAGTCCCGACTCGGACTCGCGCGCCATGTGACTGTGCCTCCCGCTGGAGCTACTGACAGGTAACAAGTTCTGCGACGGACTGTATCGGCGAGCGTGCGGCGTATGGAGAGCCACGCGCTGGGACCTTGCTCACAGCCCGCCGCGGCGCGGTCCGCGTTGCCGCCGCGACGCCGCCGTGTCGCGCTCGTCCCCCAACTGTTACCCCCATGATGCGCGGGATTGCGCAACCGGGCAGGACGGGAATTTGTCTCACCAGGCACAGAGACAAAGGGGGGCGATCATGCTCAGGAAGAACATCGGGATGAGAACGCTGGCCGCGGCGGCGGCGATGGCCGTGGCGGCCGTGACCGCCGGCTGCAAGGCGGAGGCCGCGACGGACGCGCCGCCCGCCGACAGCAAGCCGAGCGCGGCCACGTCGGGGCCGGCATCCGCGTCGCCGACGCCGTCCCCCTCGCCGACCGCGTCGGAGTCGGGCGAACCGTCGCACACGCCGTCGCCTTCGGCGTCCACCACGAAGCCCGCGCCCAAGGTCCTGATGGCCGCCGGTGCCAAGGGCGAGCAGGTGCGCGAGCTGCAGGCCCGGCTGGCACAGATCGGCTGGTTCGACGACAAGCCGACCGGGACCTACGGACCCGTCACCACCACGGCGGTGAAGGGCTTCCAGGGCAAGCGCGGTCTGCCCGCGACAGGCAGCACCGACACGGTGACCTGGCAGCGGCTGCTCGGTATGACGACAAAGCCGACACGCGACGAGTTGGACGGCAAGGACGTCCACAAGCCGAAGGCCAAGCTGGACCCGCGCTGCATGACCGGCCGGGTGATGTGCATCAGCAAGACCACTCGCACACTGTCGTGGATGATCGACGGCAAGGTGCTCTCGACGATGGACGTGCGCTTCGGGTCGCAGTACACCCCGACCCGCGAAGGTGTGTTCAACGTGGGCTGGAAGTCCCGTGACCATGTCTCGACGCTCTACGACACCCCCATGCCGTACGCGATGTTCTTCAGCGGCGGTCAGGCGGTCCACTACTCGTCCGACTTCGCGGCGCGCGGCTACAACGGCGCCTCGCACGGCTGCGTCAACGTGCGGGACAAGGGCAAGATCGCGGCCCTCTTCGACCAGGTGCGGACCGGCGACAAGGTCGTCGTCTACTGGTGACGCTTCCCGGCGGCGCCGGTCGTCCGGCGCTTCCCGCGCCATCGTCCGACGCCGTGTTCCGGCGCGGCTTCCGGTGGAAGCGAGGGGGAGAAGGAGAGGGCGCGGGCGGGACCGGGGGAACGTGTCCCGCCCGCGCCATATGCGCTGAGCCGTAGGTACGGGGGGAACCCCGGCTCGTTGCGCCGCCGATGACCAGTCGGCTCACTTATTACTGCGCCATGGCCCGGAAAAACGTCACACCCCGCTGCCGGAGTCGCGAAAGCGCAGGTCAGAACAGGTACAGCGCGGTGCTCGAAGAAGAGCGCGACCCGGTCGCCGACAACGTCGCCGAAGGCTGCGGGACGAGCGGGAAGGAGACCTGCGGGATCTTGGGGGCACCTTCGCCCGAGTCCCAGCTGCCACCGCCGTCACCGCCGGAGCCACCGGACTGCTTGCCTCCGTCGTCGCCCCTGCCGTCGCTGTCCCCGCCGTCGTTGTCGCCGTCACCGTCGCCGGAGCCGCCCGAGCCGCCACCCAGCAGCCTGTCGCAGAACCGCTCCACGCCCTCGGGGCCCTTCGCGGCCAGCTCGAGCCGGCGCTTCTTGTCCGGATCGATGTTTCCGCTGCGGTAGTCGCGGCATGCCTCGACGGACTTGCGGTACAGGTCGCCCTTGGGACCCGTACCGTCGTCGGGCGCCGAGGGGCCGTCGTCGGCCGGCCCGGCCGGAGTCGTCGCACCCCCGTCACCCGGGGTCGGGCTGGAGGTGCTCGGCAGCGGAGGCGGCACCGGCGGTGTGCCGGCGGCGCCCGGGGACTCGGAGGGCGTACCGGTCCCGCTCCCGCCCGGCGACGGAGAAGTGACAGGCCCTGGCGTCGCCGCGGCGGAGACCGAGGAGGCGGGCAGCGGACGGTTGTCGTCGAAGGGGGTGGGCAGCATGCCCGAGCCGGCCGCGACAGCCACACCGCCGATGGCGCATCCCGCCACCGCGGCGGCGAGCCCGAAACGAAGAGGCCGGGCGAAGCCCATCCCGCGGGAGGGGCGAGCGGCGCGGGAGACCTGCACCGTCCCGAGCGAGGCACCGCCCGGAACCGTGGCATCGCCCGCGGCATCGGCCCTGGCCTTGCGGAACGCGGCCATGGCGGCCGCCTCGCCGGGCAGTTCACCGTCGTCGTACCGGTAACCGGCGTCGGCGGCGCGGTGGAGGAGCTCGGCGAGGCGTGCGGCTTCGGTACGGGCGCGTGCGTCGGCGGCCTCGACAGGCTTGCCGCGCAGCAGTCGCTCCGCCGCGTCCCTGTCAAGCCACTCGTACCGCTCGTCGGCCATCACATGTCCTTCTGCGTCCGCAGGCGTGAATGCGTCACACCGGCGGGTGCCGCTGCACCGGGACGGGAGCCGCGCTGGGACGGTACCCCGCCGAGATCCGCAGCCGCCTCCGAGGGGCCCTCCACGCCTTCGAGGGCGACACCCGAGGCGCCACCTCCCGCGTCGTCGAGGGCCGCCGCTCCCTCCGCGCCGAGCAGTTCGGCGAGCCGCTTCAGCCCGCGGTGCGCCGCCGTACGCACGGCGCCGGGCCGCTTGCCGAGCGTCTTCGCCGCGCTCTTCGCGTCGAGGCCCACCACCACCCGGAGCACGACGGCCTCGGCCTGGTCCTGGGGCAGCTGGGCGATGAGCGCCATGGTGCTGCTGGTGGTGATGGACTCCATGGCCTCGTCGACGGTGTCGGACGCGGCGGGCCGGCCGGTCAGCTCGGTCTCGTCACCGCCGATGGCGGGCCGACGGCCCCGCATCCGGATGTGATCGAGCGCACGGTTGCGGGCGATGCGCGCGGCCCATCCGCGGAACCGGTCGGCGTCCCCGCTGAACCGGTCGAGATCCCGCGCTATCTGCAGCCACGCCTCCGAGGTGACGTCCTCGGCGTCGGCCTCGCCGACGAGAGTGCGCACATAGCCGATCAACCGCGGATGCACGGCGCGGTACACAGAACGGAAGGCACCCTCGTCCCCGCCCTGCGCCGCGAGCACGGCGGCGGTCAGCTCCGCGTCGTCCCCCAGCACTACCTCAACCTGTCGTTCTGAACCGCAGCTGGTCACCACTGCTGCGCCACCGTGCGCGAATCAGCACGCTACGTGCTTTTATGCGCCCACGTCCATGCCTCGTACAACTTGCAACAACTTTGCGACCCGCGCCTACCCACACAGCGGGGTGTGACACAAACGGCACGCTCGGCGCTGAGAGAAGTACGGGGTTCCACTGCGACCCCGTACGAACGACGACCGGGGCCTCTCCTGTGGGGGGTGGCGGCCCCGGTCGTCCTTCTTTGTCCGGGGCCGCTCGGCCGCGTTTCGGCTGTCAGCCGATCGCGATGCGCGGGTGGGCGGAGGGCCGGACCCAGCCCATGAACTGCTCCATCGTCGCGCGCGGTACGGAGACGCAGCCGGCGGTCGCGCCGCTGCCGTTGACGTGCAGGAAGATCCCCGCGCCGCGGCCCGGCACCGCCGGCCAGCGGTTGAAGTTGATGACGAGCGCCTTGGCGTACTGAGTCGGGTAATTGATCAGGTGCTCGCTGCCGCGCTCGCCGGACTCGGTGAGCGGGAAGTCCGCACCCGCCGCCGTGTGCATCTGGTTGTAGAACTTCGACTCCGGGTCCTGCACCCACCAGTGACTGTCGTTGACCTTCGTGTACGGCATGGCGGTGCCGCTGGACTCCACGCCGAAGCCCTCGGTGATCGTGTACGTGCCGGACGGTGTGGTGTATGTGCTCTGCTTGCGCGTCGAGCCGGGGACGACGCCGCTCGACCCGACCCGGCCGGCGCTCGTCGCGAACTGCGCCTTCCAGCCGGATGAGCCCTTCTGCCAGGCGGTGACGGTGGCGGACGAGCCGCTCGCCTTGACCGTGATGACCTGCGTGGCGTTGCCCACCTCGACCGGCACGGGGAAGTTCGGCGTGGAGGGCGCGGCGGGCTCGTCGCCGGAGCCCCTGCCCGGGCCCACGTTGCCGCCGCTCGTGGCCGTGGCCTTCGGGGCCGTATTGCCGGACGCCTTGGCCAAGGCGGAAGCGGAGGCCGAGGCCGAGGGCGACGCGGACGGAGAGGCCGAGGCGGAGGCGGACGCACTGGGCGACGCGGAACCGCCCGTCACCTCCTTGTCCCCCTGCGCCGCCGCGCCGGTCGCGGCGGGGGCGGCAGAGCCGGCCGGCCCCTCTCCCCCACCACAGGCCGACACCAGCGACATCACGCCGACCAGGGCGAGGGCGGACGAGAACTTGACGGAGGAGCGCAGCACGGGATGATCCTTGGCTCGTCGGAACGGCGCGGCAGCACGTCGCCGCGCCGCAAGGCTGGCCGGTTATACATCGCCTCCCCGGCCGAAAACCAGGCGACAGACATTCCGGGCACCAGTAATTCGGGGAGCGCGGCCCGCTGTTGTGGCCCGCGCTACGTTCCCTTCCGATCCGTTCCTTCTCCGCGGCCCGGACATCGGTCGCCCCGGCCCCGGGGAGACCCGTGTCGTTCGTTCTCCATGCATCTGCGCGCCGTACCGGAGTCCGCGGCCGGGGACGACCACAGCAGCCTGACCAAGTTCATGCCGGCCGCCTGGGAGATACAGGCCGAGGAGTACGAGGCCGGGCTCGCGGAGTCCATCAACAAGGACTTCGCGATGCCGACGCGGTGATCAAGCGTTCTGGTACTGAGCCCGGTACGGGAGCGCGCGGCCGGGGGCGAGCGTCACACGGTCGCGGGCCCCCGCCCGCAGCGGCCTGCTCAGCGGCGCAGGTCCGCGGGGAGCTCGATCCTGACGTCGTACGGGCCCTGGTTCTCCATGGTCACCTGCTGCTCGAAGGCCATGTCCTGCCCGTTGTACGGAATCAGGAAGCCGAAGTCGAGGCGGTGGCTCCTGATCCGGTACGTCTTCGCGTCCAGGACCAGCACCTCCTGGAGCCCGGAGAGGGTCAGCCGCGCGTCGTCCACCGGGATGCCGGCCTTGCGGAGCTGCTCGGCCGTGGGCTCGAACTCGCGCTCGGCCTTCTCGGCCCATGGGCGCTGCCGGACGGCGCTCAGCTTCTGCTCGCCGCTCGTGACGCGGAGTTCGACCGTGCCGCCGCCGTCCTTCTCGGTCACCTTGACGTCACCGCCTGCGGCCTGCGCGTACATGCGGAACTCGTGGATGACCGCGATCGGGTCGTCGGCCTTGTTCCGCATCTCCGGATCGGCGGGGGACACGGCCTTCCACTCGGCCGAGTCCTCCTTCAGACGGCCCTCTTCGCCGACGACGTAGAGCTCCTCGGTTCTCTTCTTGCCCTTGCTGCTGGTGCTGACGCCCTGCGAGTGCAGCGCCGTCCGCCCGACGGCACGCTGCACCGAGCCCTCGTAGGTCGCGGCGCTCTTCTGCCCTTGGGAGGTCAGCCCCTCCTCCCCCTTCACGGAGAAGGACCAGGCCTGCTCCTCCGCCATCGCCTTCTCGGCGAGGTCGAGGAAGTCCTCCGCCGTCTCGGGCGCCTCGGCCTGCTCGGACGAGGCGGGCGACGGGGACGACGGCGTCTCCTGCCTCCCGGCCCCGGCCGGCTCCGCCTCCGTGCCGCACGCCGCCAGCGTGAGCGCGAGCGGGAGGACGAGCACGACGGCACTCCGGATGGGGCGGGTTCGCATGGGCTGCTTCCTTACGTCACGACGGGGCGCGGACTGTACAACAGCTCCCGCCCCTTGATCACCCCGGCGGACATTCCCGGCATCCGGTCTTGAGACCGTCACGCTTCGAGGCCGTCACGCTTGAAACGGATGCCGCCGACACCGGCCCCGGGTGGCCCCGCCATGATGTCGCCCGTGACGAACAGCGCGGACCCGATCCCCGCCCGGATACCGGGCTACGACGGCGGCCCCCTCACTCACCGCCCCGAACTCCTCGACGAGCGGCTGTTCTGGCTCGGGCACCTCTCCTCCTGCGCACAGAGCAGCGAGGACGCCCAGGAGTTGCTGCTCGGCGCGGACTACGACGACGCCGGCGATTTCCATGCCGCGCTGTACAAGCGTGCCGACTGGCCGGCGTTCACCGTCCCGCTCGCCGCGGGTCACCGCCTGCACGTTGTCCTCCGCACGTTCGAGGACGAAGCCGGCACCGACTACCTGCTGCACCACTGCGACTGGGAACGGGCCGAACTACTTGCCGTGGACGACGGGCACTTCATGGGTCCCGCCCTGTCCTGGCCCGAGCTGACGGCCGTGGCGGACAACGGCCTGCCGGGCGGGTCCACCACCGATCCGCACGCCCGGCTGCTGCTCCTGCTGCCCGCCTTGGGCGACGACGACGTGCCCGACGACGCGGTCGAGCGCCTGACGTCCGCGCTACGAGCCCTGGTCGGCGTCGACGACGTTGAAGGTCTCGCCGTCGCGCTTCTTGACGGCCAGGGTGCCCCCGGCACCGCGACCTGGACCACGACGGGGGACAGGGTCCGGATCAACGACGGTCCGTACTCCTATCGGAACCCTGCCAACCGCTTCGCCCTGCCGCCCGCCCGGCTGGCCCGGGTGTCCGCCGCGCTCGCTCCCTGACCGCCACGCGGCCAGCTCGCACCACTCGGTCTTGCCGCCGGGCCCCTGCCCCACGCCCCACCGCAGGGTCGGAGCGTCGAGCAGAGTGAGGCCCCGGCCCGACTCGTCGTCGGCGGTGGCCGTCCCGCACAGGACGGGCAGGGCACGCGGGTCGGGGTCGGTGACCTCCAGTCGCGTACGGCCGCTGCCGCACGACACCCCGACCGTCACGGGCGCTCGCGTGACGCACCCCTCGGCGCCGACCTCCGCTCCGGCCCCGGGCCACCGAGAACCGTCACGCCGGGGGCGGTTAGCCTCTGCTGGCCCGCCCGGCCGTCGGGCGGCTCGAGGGAAGGGCGTTCATGCGGCAGCGGAGAGCTGGAAGCGGCCTGAGAGTCGCGGCCTGGGTACTGGTACCACTCGGACTGGTACTGATGCTGGGCGGCATCGGTTACGCAGGGACGAGCTACGAAGGCGCCACCGTCATGAGCGAGGCGATGGCGCCCACGTACCGTCCCGGCGAGCGGCTGCTCATCGAGCGGACGGACGCGGGCGGGATACGCAGGGGCGACGTCGTGCTCGTCGATGTGCCCGACCGGTATCAGGGCAGGCCGGTCCTCCAGCGGGTCATCGGGCTCGGCGGCGATCACGTGGTGTGCTGCGACGGGGGCCGGATCACGGTGAACGGGAAGCCGGTCGACGAACCGTATGTGATGCGCGGCGAAGTGAATCCGGGAACCGGGGACTACGACGTGACAGTGCCCGACGGGCGGCTGTTCCTTCTGGGCGACCACCGGGCGAACTCGAACGACTCGCGCTTCTTCCTCAGCGAGCAGTCGGGCAGCGTCGCGGCATCCGGGGTGCACGGGCGCGTACAGAACGATTCCACCGTGCCGGTGGTGGCAGCGGCGCTGGGCATCCTCGGGATCGTGATGGCCATGGTCGGGACGGGCCTGGGGATCGGGGGGTACGTGGCCGGGCGCCGCGACCGGCGACCGGTCGAGGCTGTGCCACCGTGGCCGACAGCCTGAGTACGGTCTGTCGCCGAGACGTATGCAAGGTCCATGGCGAACCTTCCTCCTGATATCCGAGTCCCCTGGCGATTCGCAGTGGGGGAGACTGCTTCAGGTTCTGCGACGCTCCCGACGGCTTGTGAGTCATTGCCCGGAGCGGTGATGACGACGGCCCGCCAGTGCGAACTGGCGGGCCGTCACCTTCATGCCGAGAAGTCGGCTTCTACTGATCAGTCGGTCGTGATGACCGGGTCAGGACCCGGGAAGCCTTGCGGAAGCCCTTCCGCCGGAACGGTTCCGGAGATGAGCCCGGCGAGATACTCGGTCAACGACCCGGGAAACGCCGGCCAGTCGTCCCACGCTCCGCTCACCACGACAGTCCATTCCTCGGGATTGTCCCCACGAGTGCGCCAGTAGAGCATGTCGCCCTCGTTGGAGTCTCCCCACGGAATGAGTCCACCCTTTTCCGGAAAGGGAACATGCCCGTGAGACATGTCCGATTCCCGCAGGCTCGCAAGGTTTTCGAGAATTCCCTGCGCCACCGAGACGAACTTGTCCTCCTCGCCCGGCACCGGCATGTGCAAGGCGAGGAAGTCGTCGATGATGAGAGGTGCGTAGGCCTCTGACAGCTCGACGAAATCACTGGGCAGCCGAGTGCCGAGACCACGCTCGATCCGCGCCCAGTCGATGTTTCTGCGAACGGGCACCCGGTGCTCGAGGAGTCCGGGCAGCGTTCGCTCCAGATGTGACAGACTCAACAGGTCACCTGCGCTCCCGCTCGATTGTGCACCACAACACCTTGGAAAAGCACACCATTTGGTGTCGTCGCCGTCATTGTGATGCTGGTCGGGAGATTACTTCTCCCGTTTCCGTACTGCAGTTGCGCATGGTACAGGACGGGCTGTTGAGCAGCCAGGGCGGATGCCATCCGGTTCTCACAGCGCTTCATTCCGGGGTCATTCATTTCCCGGAAGCCCGTGAAGACATTGTCGGCACGCCATTCACCACCGAAGCGGTCACCGAGGATGTGGGTGCGGTGGTACTTCCAGGCCCCGCCGTCCCGCTCGCTCTTCCAGCCGGGCGGGTCCGCCATGCCGCGCGGGCGCGGTGTCCGGCTGTTGGCACCCTTGAGGTCCGAAGGGCAGATCAGCGCAGTGGCACCGCTGGCCGTACCATTCTCCATCGGATGGTAGGTGAACCGCTGCTCCTTCGGCGTCTTGTCGCACGCACCGCCGGAGCCTGTGTCGGGCAGAAGCGGCGGACGGTCCGCGCCCCGGTCGATCTCGACCCAGGTCGTCTCCTCCTCACCGAAGATCGCGTCCGCGGCCCAGTCGATGGCGGCGTCGGTGGGGCTTTCGACACCCGCCAGGGCGGACACACCGCTGACCCCCGCACTGACGAGGTTCCTCTTGCCGGCGGTCTTGAAGCCCCACTTGAGGAAGCCCTTCCAACCGCCGCTCGTCGCGTCCGCGGCCTCGTCCTTCACGGTGTCGACGGCCTTGTCGATCACCGTCTCGCACACGTCGCATCCGAAGAAGTGACCGTCGATCTCTATGAAGCTGACGGGGTTGCCGCCGGTGAAGGCGTAGCGGTTGCCGGTGAACGGGTCGGTGCCGAGACCCATGTCGGCCAAGGCGCCGTTGTACATGTCCCGGGTAAGGAAGCGGTTCAGGCCCGGGTCGTAGTCGCGGAAGCCCATGTCGTAAGTGCCGGACTGGGCGTCCCAGCGCTTGGCGTTGTAGCGGTAGGGGTTGTACGCCTCCTTGGTGGGATCGGCCGTGTCGGGCTTGTCGATGCCGGTGAACTCCGACTCGTCGTCGGACCCGTAGGCGGTGTAGCCGTAGGTGGCCTTGGTGTTGCCGTCCTTGTCGGTCAGGGTCTCGACGTCGGTGTGCGAGTTGTAGCCGTAGTAGCCGTCCTCGCTGGTGCCGTCGGTGTTGTGCTTGACCTGGGACAGGCGCTGGCCCCACGGGCTGTACTGGAACGACTTGGTCAGCTCGCCGGCGACCTCTTCGCCAAGGACCTCGCCGGACAGGCCGAGGTAGCTGAAGTCGGTCGTCTTGCCGTCCGACGTCTTGGAGGCGGTGCGGTCGAGCGGGTCGAACGTGAACGTGGTGGACTTCAGCGTGCCGCTGTCGTCCTGCTTCTGCGACTCGACCACGTGGTCGAAGCCGTCGTAGACGTTGCGCGAGACGACCTTGCCGCCCGCGGTCACGGACTCCTGCCGGCCGAAGGGGTCGTAGTTGTACGAGAACGTCGTGCCCGACGCGGTGGACGACAGCAGGCGGTTGCGGTCGTAGGTGAACGTGGTGTCCACGTCCTGGACCGTCTGGCTGATGACGTTGGCGTTGTCGTCGTGGACGTACGTCTCCGTACCTGCCCCGTTGCCCGTCTTGACCGACTTGGTGAGCCGGTCGACCGGGTCGTAGGTGTAGTCGGTGGTGGCGTCGAGATAGGCCGCGTTGTTGTCGGCGTTCATCTTCTTCGCCACGTCCTGCGCCTTGTTGCCGTTGGCGTCGTAGGTGTAGGTGTGGCTGGAGACGAGGGTGCCGTTGGGCTTCTTCTCGGTCGTCGACTTGACCGCGCCGTTGAGGTAGTAGGTGTAGTCGACCGTGTTCTTGTTGTTCTTGGTCTCCTTCAGCGTCTGGCCGCGGTCGGTGTAGGTGTACTCGGTGACCTTCGGGGCGGCGTCCGTGGCGGACTTGCCGACCGAGACGGTCTTGACCAGCTCGCGCAGGTCGTAGGTGTACTTGGAGAACTGGTTCGGGTGCGTGACCGTGTCCGGCTGGCCGTTGGCGGTGTAGGTGTACGCCGTGGCCTTCTTCTCCTGTCCCGCGAGTGCCTCGGTGACCTTGTCCACCTGGTTGAGCCCGGTGTAGGCGATCGTGTAGGCGTCGACCTCGGCACCCGAAGAGGTGTCGTCGATCGAGGTCAGGTTGCCGTTGGCGTCGTAGGCGTAGGCGAAGGACTTCTTCTCCGAGTCCGTCTCACCCGTCGTGTCCCGCACCAGCTTGACGCCGTCGGCCACCACGGCGCCGCCGCTGTTCTGATCCAGCTTCAGCTTGGCGTCGTTGCCCTGCTTGAGACTGTAGGAACCGAGGCTGACCCAGGTGCCCGTCGCGGCATTCTGGTCCTTCGTCACCGACGGATGCGTGGTGACGCCCTGGGACAGTGTGTACTTCGCGGTGGTCGCGGCCCCCGTCACCTTCGGGTACTTCACGTATGCCGTGTAGGTGCCGTCCTTGGGGATGTTCAGCGTCCAGGTGAAGGCATCGGTGCCCGTGCCGGCCGCATGGGTGCGGTGGTCGTAGCCCGCCTGCCCGGTGATGTCACCCTTGGTCCAGGTGCCGGTGTAGGAGGTGTGCTGCGTGTCGGAGTTGTCGACGAGCACGACCGACTTGCCCACCGGCACGCCGTCGTCCGCCTTCGACTTCAGCTTGCCGTCGGGGTAGTACGACCACGTCATGGTGCGGTCCGAGGAGCCGCCCGCGGACGTGAGCGTGCGGGCCTTCTGCAGCCCGAGCTCGGTGTAGTCGTAGCTGGTGGTGATGTCCCACGGGTCGGTGGACTGCTTCACCCAGCCGTTGTCGAAGTACTCGAAGACCGTCTCGTTGCGGACCGTCTGGCCCTCCGACGGCGGCGCCGAGGTCTTCTTCACCCGTCCGATCTCGTCGTACACGGTCTGGGTGTAGACGTTCGGGCTGTTGTAGCGGGCGTCGGCGGGGTCATAGGGCTGGAACTGCTTGACCGGACGGTTCAGCGCGTCGTACTCGGTACGCGAGGTGAAGTCGTCCGCGGCTGCCGTGGCGACACCCCGGGGCGTGATGACCTTGAGGGTGTTGCCGGCCTGGTCGTACTCGAAACGCGTGGTGCGGAAGGTGGTGCCGGAGTACGGGACCCGGGTCTCCTTGCGCAGGCCGCGCTCGTCGTAGTCGGTGTAGGTGATGTTGTTGTCGGCATCCTTGGTCTGGATGACCAGGGAGTCCTTGTCGTAAGTGCGCGAGCTGGACTTGCCGGCGGCGTCCGTGACCGTCGTGACCCGGTGGTTCAGGTCGTAGGCGGTCAGGGTGGTGTAGTCGGTCGTGTCCGCCGTGGCGTTCTTCTTGGGGTCGATGACCTTGGTGGTGTTGCCGACGTTGTCGTACTCGTAGCTGACCTTGTCGCCATCGGAGTTGACCACCGATGTGAGCTGGTGGATCGCGTCGTAGTGGCTGGTGGTGACGTAGTCGGTGAGATCCGACGTGGTCAGCACGCCCTTCGGCTCGGTCGTCGTCTTGAGATTGCCGACCTTGTCGTAGGTGTACGTCGACCTGCGCTCAGGAGCGGTGTCGGAGTCCTTCGGCGCGGTTGCCGAGGTGAGCTGGTCGACCGCGTCGTAGACCGCCGTGGAGACTGCCCCGTTGGGCGCCATCGCCTTGGTGACGTTGTCGTTGGCGTCGTACTCGGGGGCCGGGGTGGTGATCAGAACGCCCGCGTTCTGGTCCTTCGGGACGGTGCTTTCCAGTGGACGGCCGAACGTGTCGTACGTCTGCGTGGTCTTCTTGCCCAGCGCGTCGGTGACCTCGGTGACCTGGCCGCGCTCGTCGTACACGAATGTCGTGGACTTGTTCAGCGCGTCCGTGATCGTCTTCGGGTAGCCCGTGGGACCGAAGTCGCTGTTGGTCGTCGGGTTGCCGTTGGCGTCGATCGCCTTTGTCAGCTGGCCGTAGGCGTCGTACTCGTACTTCGTCGTGTAGTCGTCCGCCGTCGTCGTGGCCAGGCCCTTGGGGTCGGTGACCGACTTCAGGTTGCCGAACGAGTCGTAGCCGAACTGGTATTTGCGGCCCTCCGGGGAGGTCTTGGTGAACAGGTCGGCCGAGTAACCGTCCAGACGTGTCTGGTACGCGTACCTGACCGAGTTCGCCGGATACGTGCCCGGAGCGCAGTCGGTGGCCGGCGGCACTCCCGCCCTGTTGTTCTCCGCGTCACGCATCCACAGCGGGTAGCCGGTCTTCTGGTCGTAACAGTAGGCAGTCTTGGCCCCGTTGTCCTCCTCGATGTACGTGACGTTGTTGTCCGCGTCCCACGCCATCTTCGCGGTATGGGACTTGGCGTTGGTCGTCTGCACCGGACGCAGGAAGTCGTCCGTCACATAGGCCGTCGTGTTCGACTCGGCGTCGGTGACCTTGGTGTCGGTGAACTTGGGGTTCGCGGCGTTCACGGCGTAGGTAAAGCCCGTGGCCCCCTGCAGACGGTCGGTGATCGTCTTGGTCCACCAGTGGTACTTCGGGTCGTCGCCCGCCTGCGGCGCGTAGTACGCCATCGACGTACCGTTGCCGCGGGGGTCGGTGGCCTTGACCAGCTTGACGTTCTTGTTCCCCTGGGTGGCGTCGTAGGTGAACTTGAACACCTTGGGCTGGCTGGAGCCGACACCGTTGGTGATCTGCCCGAGAAGGCCCTTGGTGGTGTAGTAGAACTCGATCTTCCGGCCCGAGATGTCCGTCATGGACTTCACGTGGTCGTAGATCTTGGAGTTGTTCAGGCTGCCCGGGTCAGTGGTCAGCACGCCCGAGTCATTGACGTACTGGTAGCCGGACTGGCCCTTGGTCCAGTAGTCGACGGTGAGCGACTGGCGGCCGGCCGGGTCGGTGATGTACTTGAGGAACTTGGTCGGCTTGTTGTTGGACTTGCGCTCCTCGTACGTGAACGTCTGCGTGTTGCCGTTCTTGTCGACAGCCGACGTCATGTAGCCGTCGCATCCGAACAGGAACCGCGTCCCGTCCGGACGCGTCAGCGTCCAGGCGTCCGGGACCGGGTCCTTGGTCGGCTTGCAGTCCAGACCGGACTTCATCGTGACCTTGTAGTGGACGCCCGCAGGAGCCTTCCACACGTTGTTGGTCGCGTCCCAGCGGAAGACGTGCGTGGTGCCGTCGCCGTCCGGAAGACGGATCTCCGTCGGGTTCGGGTTCGGGTGGAAGTCCAGCGGCGCGCCGAGCCGGATCGGCCCTGCGGCCTGGAACGACCAGCCGTGACCGGCGACCGTGTCGGAGGTGTCCTGCGAGTTGTAGGCGAACCGGGCGAACGTGTTCAGGCCGCGACCGGGGTTGTTGAACGCGTTGTAGGACCACACGCTGTTACCGGACGCCAGGTTGTTCATCACCGACGACCCGGCACCGGTGTTCTTCCCCGTGTACGAGTAGAACTTCTCCAGGCCCAGCGTGTTGGAAGTCGGGTCCTCCACCGCCACGTTCTGCTTCAGCGAGGGAATGCCGCCCGTGCCCGCGGACAGCCAGGTCCCGTCGGCGATCTTGCGGACGTCCCAGCCGAGCACGTACTCGTTGCGCTTGTTGCCGGAGTCCGAGTTGATCGGGGTGGCGACCTTGGCCTGGATCGTGGCCGACTTGCCCGGCAGCAGGGCCGGAATCGGCGTCTCGAGCTGGTTGCCGCCCGTGGTGGCGTCCGTGCCGTCGGGGAGCTTCCAGGTGTAGGAGAGCTCCCGCTCGCCCGCCGCCCACGCGGAGGACGTGGTGTTGGTGACCGTGAACTCCACCGTGTACGTGGTGTTCGGGGTCATCCGGGACGGGGTCTGCGGTGCGTAGTACGTGTCCTCCGTCGTGGAGTCGACATAGATCACGCGCAGCAGGGGACGCAGCTGCGGGTCGGGGGCTGCCGCGGACAGGAAGATGGAGCGTTCCTGCGGGCCGGCCGTCGACTCGTCCTTCAGCTTGATCAGGGCGCCCTTGTTGCTGGTGGGCGTCTTGACCCAGCCCTGGGTGAGGGACGTGGCGTCCCACCAGTGGCGGCCGAGGTCGGTGTTGAAGGCCGGCACGTAGTCGGAGACGACCGAGGAGTGGTCGCCGCCCGCCGTGGTCCACGCGGTGGTGGAGTTGGCGTTGTTCCAGGTGGCCTGGGTCTCGTTGAAGTCCCGGGTCAGTCCGTGCAGGTTGTACTGGGCCTTGGCCGTGGTGGTGCGCTCGGTGAGCGTTGACCACAGGAAGACCCGGCTCTCGAGCACCGTGGCCGTGCTGGGGATCGTGGTGGTGGGCCACTTGATCACCGAACGGGTCTTGCCGTAGGTGCCCGAGTTGTTGCCGACCGTCAGCCAGTCCTGGCCGACGGTTCCCTGCTCGATGGTGTTCAGGTTCGTGGTCGGCTTCAGTGAGGACAGCGTGGTGTCGGTGACACCGGCGCCGGCCTGGATGAGCCGCATGGTGCGGCCGGCCTTGGGGACGCCCACGACACGGGTCGGGGAGCCCAGCACCTGGCCGTCGGCCGTCTTGACCGCGATCTGGTAGTAGTACGACTTGCCGATCTCCGCGCTGCTGGAGTCCGGGGTCGGGACCGCGGTCGTGTCCGTGTAGGTGGTCGCCGTCTTGGCGATCGGGGCGACCAGCGTCGCGGCCGAGGGCGTGAACACCTGCTGCGTGGAGCGGTGCAGCTGGTACTCCGCGATGTCCAGGTCCGTGTCACCGGTGGTGTTCTTGTACGCCGCCCAGGACAGTTCCGGACCGGTGCCGTGCACGACGGTCGGCGAGTTCAGCGAGGTGCCGACCTTGCCGAAGGTGACCGTCAGGCGCGGGATGGTGGACGTCTCGCCGCCGTAGTCGTAGTCCCCGGCCTCGTACTGCGGACCGCCGAGCGGCGCGGTCGAGGTCTCGTCGACGGCCTTGACGACAAAACCGTGATTGGCGGCCGTGCCGGAGACCCACTTCTGGACCGTGTCGCCGACCCGGAAGTTGTGCCAGTCGTTGTACTCGCCGACGTCCTTGCGGATCTGCGCCGGATTCACCAGCCGGACGCCGTCCGCAATGGTCCGCTTCGTGGAGTCACCGGTGTCACCGAGAGTGATCTTGCCGGTGTTGCCCTTGGCGAAGTCGATCTGCGACGAGCCGAGCTGGCGCCAACCGGTGGTGCCGGTGGCCTGGTTCACCGTGAAGTTCGCCGCCGGCTCGGCCGAGGTCACCGTGTACGGGGCGGCCGTCGCGCCGTCCGCCTGCACCGGGGTGTGCACCTCGACCTTGTAGTCCGCCGCCTCGGGGACCATCGGCTGCCAGGTGTACGACTCACCGGTCGCGGTGTTCTTGTTGTACGCGTAGTCGCTGCTGTAGCCGGTGCCGGTCACCCGCGGCCACTCGCCGACCGCCGCCGTCCCGGTGTCACCGTCGTCCATCAGGACGGTGGTCGCCGACTGCTCACCCGCCAGCGAACTGGTGTTGTTCCACGTCGCCGTGGCCTCGTCCCACGCACCGGTCGCCCGGCGGACCTCCACGTCGACGTTGGTCGAACCGGAGGTGTGGACCTGGTCGAAGTACATCGACAGCTGCGCAGTGTCGATCTTCGAACCGGCCGGGATCTCGTCCAGCGGGAACTTGATCAGCGAACGGGCGATGCCCGTGCTGCTGGTCTTGCCGGCCGACAGGTCCCACGTGCTGTTGAAGTTCGCCGTCGGCTGGTCCGAGCGGACCATCACGTCCTGCGACGTCGTCGGCGACGGCGCGATCGTGATCGTCGGGTCGATCACCACCGGGTACTGCCGCTCCGGCGCCGCCAGCCACTTCGCGTCCGGCGTGACGGTCAGCCGCCACTGCTTGCCGTCGCGGCTGAGCTTCTGGGACACCTTCGTGCTGTAAGCGTTGCCGTACGGCGAGGCCTTGTCCGCCTTGGCGTCCGTCATGAACGCCGGCGGAATCACCAGCGCCGGGTTCGCCGGGTCCTCACCGAACAGCGCGATCGAGCCGTCGCCCCGCTCCTTCGGCTCCAACTCGCCCGCGTCCAGCGTGAAGACGAACTTCACCGGGGCCTTCGGCGCCTCGGCGAGGGTGATGTTCTCCTTCACCCGGCCCGCGCCCACCTGGTACGACAGGTCCGCGCCGGCGGCCAGGCCCTTGTAGGTGACCGTGTCGCCCTTGGCGGACGGCGCCACACCGTCGGCCGCGCCCTCGAGGCCGAGGGTGACCGCCTGGCCGTCCTCCGTCTCGAAGCGCAGCAGCTTCGAGGGATCGGAACCGAACCAGCTGCGGCCGGTGTTGGACGTGTTGGCGAAGTCGAAGCCCTTGTCCTTCGTCGCCCTGACCGTCGTGTCGATCGGCTTCCACGACGAACCCGACCGGTACGACACGGGCGACGCCGACAGCTCCGCCTCCACCCGCCCGTCCGACATCTGCCAGAACCGCGCCTGCGGCGTACGCCGGTCGGTCAGCTCCTTGACGCGCTCCGCCGGGGGGAGCTTCTCGCCCTTCGGCAGCTTCTGGCGGCTCGGTATCTCGAGCTTGCCGCCGACCGGAGGCTTCGCCTCCTTATTGTCCTCGTCGTCGGAGAACCAGCCCGCAATGGTGTCGACAACGCCTTTTCCGTCGTCTTTTTCGGGCTCGGACGGCGGGGCCGCATAGGCGACCTGCGGCAGTAGCGTGCCCGCCACCGCCGCGACCACCAGACAGGAGAGATATCTCCTGTACGGAACTTTCACGTCAATACCTTTCGGGGTCGGCGGCCGACTCCGCCGAACGCGAAATGGGCACGCCGAACGAGCCGGAGCGTAGGTTTACGCCCGGCTGGAGCATTGCTGTGCCACCTCATCGCGAGCAGTCGAAAGCCCAGCTCACGGGCGCGGCAGCGGATTATGGATCACTGGAGTGACGCCCCGTCAACCCCCCGGACATTAGGGGCAATCGACCCCCGGAAGTGCGGCCCGTTCGCCCCTTTCGTCCGGTCACTCGCGCCGCATGTTCCGCGTGGTGTATAACCGCCCGGTTCGACTCCTGCCGACTCACCGAAAGCCGGGCACGCTCATGTCATCTAAGGAATCCACGGAAAGCGCGGAGCCGGAAACCGAGGTGACCGGGGAAACCGAGGTGACCGGGGAAACCGAGGTGACCGGGGAAACCGAGGTGACCGGGGAAACCGAGGTGACCGGGGAGACCAGGGGCGCGGAAACGGAAGACATCGAGCCGGTCGACGGGAGCAAGGAAAAGAGCACGGGAGCCCGCGCGGGTGTCGCCATCGCCGCCGCCCTGCTGCTCGCCTGCGGCGGCCTCGTCGGTTACGGCGTCCTCGACACCGAGGAGAAGCCGCAGCCGCGCGCCGTACCGACGGCCGAAGTGACGTACGAGGTCACGGGCGAAGGCACTGTCGACATCTCGTATCTCGCCCGAAGCGAGGCGGGCACCGCCACAATCGTGCAGGGCGCCACGCTGCCCTGGAGGAAGACCGTCCAGGTTCCCGTCGGCAAGGCCCCGATCGTCGCGATAGTCCTCGACGGGAAAGGCGGCCAGGCCGCCTGCACCCTGGCCATTCGCGGCAACCACGTACAACGCGCCACCGCCATGGGCGAGTTCGGGCGCGCCACCTGCGCGGGCGAGCTGCCCGCGGCAGACCAGTGATCAGTTGTATGACGAGGGATGGGCATGAGTCCGAGAACAACCCGCGGTGGGCGGGCGGGCAGGACATTGAAAGCACGACGCACGACATGGCTGGTGACGGGAGCCGTCGTCCTGGGAGGCACCGGCGTGACGGCCGTGGCCGTCACGGGCGGCTCCGAGGGAGCCGGCGCCGATGACAGCACCCGTCCCGCGCAGGCCCATGTGCTGGCGCTGGACGGCAAGGACCCGAAGAAGCGCGATCTCCCGCGTACCGAGACGCAGTTGTTCTCGCTGGTGGGTGTCTCCTGGGAGGACAGCGCCGACGACTTCGAAGGCACCGCGCAGATCCGCACCCGCGGTACCGAGGGCGGCACCTGGTCCGACTGGCGGGACCTCGAATTCGGCATCCGCGCACCGGAGTCGGGCGAAGGCGACGCCTCCGGAGTGCGCGGCGCCTCTGAGCCGATATGGGTCGGCCCCTCGGACGCCGTCGAAGCACGGGTCGTGGCCGGCGGCGAGGAGACCGCCGTGCCCAAGGCGCTGCGGCTCGACATGATCGACCCCGGCGTGACGGCCAAGGACGGGACGGCGGGCGTGAAACCGAGCCGGGGCGTGGTGCAGCCGCAGCGCACCACGGCGCGCAAACCCGCGCCGTCGCAGACGACGCGGCCCTCGCCCTCGGCACCCCCGGTCACCGCCGCTCCGAGCGCTCCCGCGGCGAGCCCGACGGACGGTTCCGGTGGCGGGACCTCCACGTCGCCGACCCAGGCGCCGCCTGCCTCGAGCCCGCCGCCCGAGTCCAGCGCCCCGCCCGTGCCGGAGCCGAGCACGGACCCGACCACCGCGGAGCCGAGCGGCTCGACGCCGCCGGAGCCGTCCGCCGAACCGTCGGCCGATCCCTCCCCCAGCGAGGACCCGGCCGAGCCGACCGCGAGCGCGGAACCCTCGGAGCCTCCCTCGGTGTCCCCCGAACCGTCACCCACGCCGTCGGACCCGAGCAGCGCGCCGGCGCCCAGCGAGAGCGCGGCTCCCACGACTCCGGCCGTCCCGCCGATCGTCGGCCGGGCCGGCTGGGGCGCCGACGAGTCGCTCGTGGCGGATCCGCCGACGTACCTGAGCAAGGTCGACGCGGTCTTCGTCCACCACACGGCCGGGACGAACGACTACGTCTGCGCCGAGTCGCCCGCCATCATCCGCGGCATCCTCACCTACCACGTGAAGACGAACGGCTGGAACGACATCGGCTACAACTTCTTCGTCGACAAGTGCGGGACGGTGTTCGAGGGCCGTGCGGGCGGTGTCGAGAAGCCCGTTCAGGGCGCCCACACCTACGGCTTCAACGGCTACTCGTCCGGCATCTCCGTCCTCGGTGACTACGAGAACGGCGGTACGCCGACGGCCGCGGCCAAGCAGGCCGTCGCCGACGTCGCCGCGTGGAAGCTCGGCCTGCACGGCGTCGACCCGGAGGCCAGGGTGACGCTCACCGCGGCGGCCGACACCGGAGTCTGGAAGAAGGGGCAGGCGGCCGAGCTGTACACGGTCTCCGGCCACCGCGACGGTTTCGCCACGCTCTGCCCGGGCGCGACGCTCTACTCGGCGCTGCCGGAGATCCGCCGGACGGCGGGCGCCTCGGTGTACGCGCGCTGATCCGCCCGTGCCAGGTCACTTCCCGCACGGGGCGGGAAGTGACCGCCGGCGCGCCCGTGCCACGCTTCGAGGCGGCCGTGGCGCCCGTGTCAGCCCGTGACGCGGGCCCGGCGTGAGACCGCGGCGCGCAGCACGCGACGTCCCTCGGTCGATACCTCGAGTGCGTGCCGCAGGCCGTTGCCGCCCGGGGGCTCCGCGAGGATCTCGAGGATCTGGGCCTGGCGCCGCAACTCCCCCGCGACCAGCGGGCCGACGCCCTCGGTCTGCCCCTCGCGGCAGCGCGCGAGGGTCTCGGCGGCGCAGTCGCCCACGTCGAAACGGCGGTGCACCTCGAGCGCGGCGACGGAGCACCCCTCGGCCCACTCGCGCAGGGACGCGGTGGCCCAGTCGGAAGGAGCGGCGCCGAGCATCCGGCGTACCAGGGCCGCGTCTTCGTCCTCGAGCGTCGTGTCCTCCATGGCCTGCCGGGCCGCGGCCAGCTGCCCGGACCACTCCTCCTCGCCGCCGGCCAGCCCCGCCCAGAGCGGCCGCAGCGTGTCGTCCTCCGCCGCGAGCAGCGGCATGCAGCGGTCGAGGCACGCGAGCCCACTCGCTGCCAGCCCACGCTCATCCGCGTGTGCGATGAGTTCCGTCAGGCTCTTGGAGGTCATACGGACGCCTTCCGTCGCGGACGAAGTACTTGCCCTTGTACCTGTCCCTACTGCGTCGGATGGCTCAAATGCGTCACTCCGTGGCCAGAACGTTACCGTCGGCTCCCGGCCTTCCCTGGCATCGGGGACAGGGCATGGCGGACAACCCCCGGACAGAGACAGAAATCGGCACCGCCCCCCAGCGGCCCGACATGGAAAGGCGGCCGCACGCACGGCGGCCGTCCGCGGAACATACGCCCACGTGACGGCCACCGTCCAGCGAGTTGCGGCAGGTCAGGAAGTGCCCGTACCCGTGACCTTCTCAGCCAGCTGCTCGAACGACTGCCAGCTGCGCGACGGCTGCCGCGGGTCCCACAGTTTCTGCGCCGTCGCCTGAAGCGGACGCTGGATGCCGGCCGCGACCTGTTCCTGGGTCTGGGAGTTCGCCAGGTCGCACCAGACGGCGAAGCGGCCGCCGAGGATCTGGTCCGAGTACTTCTGCGGCACCGCCGTCGTGCCGCGCAGCACCAGCGGGGTCCACTGCTCGTAGATACGGCGGCCCGTCGGGTAGGTGAACTGGTTGGGCTCGCCGAGCACGTAGTAGAGGAACTCGTCATTGAGGTTCACCACCGGCCGGCCCTCGGCCAGGTACTCCTCCGGCGGGCGGGCACCGATCTCCTTGCCGGTCCAGTACTCGACCTCGATGTCCTTGTCGGCGTTGACCACTCCCCCGCTGAAGAACCCGTCGTTCCACGCCTTGGGTGTCTTCCTGGCATCACGGACGACCGCGGCGCGGTCGTTCAGCCAGCCCTCGGCCAGATCCTGGATCGTGGCGTCGGCGCCGTACTTCTCGCGGGCGGCCTGGGCGAGCTGCGGATAGGAGGCCGACGGGTTGCTCACCGTGAGGGCCTGGTACTCGTCGGCCCCGACGTGGAACCACTTGCCGGGGAACAGGGCCGTGTACTCGCGCAGCAGGTCGTCGACGATGCGCGCGGACTCCGGCTTGGAGATGTCGATGGCGCCCTGACGCGGCACACCCTGGGTGTTGCGCAGCTGGAGCTGGGGGTACGCCCGCATGACCGCGCCCAGGTGTCCGGGTGAGTCGATCTCGCCGACGACCGTGATGTGGAGACGGTCGGCGAGCGCCAGGATCCGGCGGACCTGGTCCTTGGTGAGGTGCGGGTCGGAGACGATTTGCGGGTGCGAGTCCGACTCGATGCGGAAGGCCTGGTCGTCGGAGAAGTGCAGGCCGAGCTGGTTGAGCTTGAGGTCGGCCATCTCATGGAGCCGGTCCTCTATCCACTCGGGGGTGAAGTACTTGCGCGCGATGTCGAGGTTCAGTCCCCGCTGGGGGCGGTCCGGCCGGTCCCGTACGACGCCTTCCGGCATCGACCCGCCGGAGCGCACGGACTGCTTCAACGTGCGGGTTCCGTAGAAGACACCCGCCTCGTCGGGGCCGGTGATCTTCACCCGGCCGCCGCCTGTGGTGAGGGTGTACGACTCGGCGGCGCCGTCACCGGCGAGTGCCAGCTCCACGTCACCCGCGCGGGCGGGGACGGCTCCGCGATAGGTGAGCTTGAGCTCCTGGGCGAGCAGCCGGCCCTCGTCGGAGAGCGCTTCACTGCCCTTGGCCACGACGACCCCACTGTCGGCCGTACGGCTCCAGCCCGGGCCACGGGCGGCCTGGTGGCTTCGTACGGAGGGGATGGTGGCGGGCGCCTCGGAGAGTGCGTAGCTGCGTGTCGGAGTCGGCGCGGCGGCGGCCTCGGTCGGAGCGACCCGCTCCGGCGGGGTGCTGCCGGGCCCTTCGTCGGAGCAGCCCGCGAGCGTCATCGAGAAGACGGCGGCCGAGGCGGCCATCACACCGGTGAGGCGGGCCTTTCGAGAGAGCCACATGGTCCTGATACCTCCGATAAGCGGTGAAACCCGGTAGAAGCGCCCCCTTCTTTGTCCATTACGTAAGATCAAACTCTCCCGTCCGGGTGAAAATCGCGCATCCGTCGGACAGCTCTGCGTCCACATCGCTAGCTTTACGACACACCCTTACCTCCCTTCCCTACCGCCCCGCTGTCCCGTTCGAGGAGTCCCCGCTGTCCAGCGATCCCACCGCCGGCCTCCCGAAGCGACCGCCGACACTCCACCACACGCGGAGCGCTCCTGCTCCTGCTCCCGCACCCATACCGTTCCAGCGTCGCGCGGAGTCGGGGCTCGAGCATTTCAACAGCGCACCGGCCGAAACCGCGGAAGCGATCATCCTCGCCTGCTGCGGCAGCCGGGGCTGGGCCCGGCGGGTGGTCTCACACCGCCCCTACCCCGATGTCGAGGCCCTCCTCGCGGCCTGCGACGAGGCCGGATACGACCTCACCCCCACCGAGGTGCACGAGGCCCTGGCCGGCGAATCGTCCACCGGACTGCCCCCGAACGCCCCGCAGGCGGCCCTCACAGCGCTCGCCGCCGCGCACGCGGCCTACGAGAGCCGGTTCGGACACGCGTTCGTGATCAGCCTCGACGGATACCGGCCCGACGAGTATCTCGACCAGGTGCTGGCCGGCATCCGGAGCAGGCTGTCCCACGAGCCCGACGAGGAGCGAGCCGTCTCCGCCGAGGAGCTGCGCGCCCTCGCACGCTCCCGACTGGCCCATGCAGTGGCCAACCATCCGGAAACCGACGTCGCCAGGGCCACCACGTAGCTCCCGCCACGCCCCCGTCCCGCCGGACCGGCCGGGCGCGGCTTAGCCCGTCCGAGGCTGTTTGATTGCCTGTTTGATCACACCGGCGGACCCCGGGCGAACGAACCGACATCACGTCGCTACGATGGCCAGGGCCGGTGGACCGTACCCGGCCGGGCCAGACCGACACCCACAAGCCGGCATGGCCCCAATCCCCGCTCCCGGAGGGTTCTTCCGTGCCGGCTGGAACGCTGTACCGCGGCCGGGAAGGAATGTGGTCCTGGGTGGCTCACCGAGTCACCGGCGTCCTCATCTTCTTCTTCCTGTTCGTACACGTGCTGGACACCGCTCTCGTCCGCGTCTCCCCCGAGGCCTACGACGAGGTGGTCGCCACCTACAAGACGCCGATCGTCGCGCTCCTCGAATACGGCCTGGTGGCCGCGATTCTCTTCCACGCGCTCAACGGCCTCCGCGTCATCGCCGTGGACTTCTGGTCCAAGGGCCCGCGCTACCAGAAGCAGATGCTCTGGTCCGTCATGGCCATCTGGTTCGTGCTGATGGTGGGCGCCCTTTACCCCGTGCTCGGCCACGCCGTCCGCGACGTCTTCGGGAGCTGAGGCCAGAAATGTCCGCTGACACCACTTCCGCGATCGGTCCCGTCGAGGACGACGCACGTCTGCGCCGATTCGATACGGACAATCCCGCCCCGTACATCGAGGCCCCGCGCAAGCGCACCAAGAAGACCCCGCGCTCGACCCGGGGCAACTTCGAGATGGCCGCATGGCTGTTCATGCGCCTGTCCGGTGTGATTCTTGTCGTCCTGGTCATCGGTCACCTGCTGATCCAGCTGGTGCTCGACGGCGGCGTCTCCAAGATCGGCTTCGCCTTCGTGGCCGGCCGCTGGGCGTCCCCGTTCTGGCAGACCTGGGACCTGCTGATGCTGTGGCTTGCCATGCTGCACGGCGCCAACGGCCTCCGCACCGTCATCAACGACTACGCGGAGCGTCCGAACACGCGCCTGTGGCTCAAGGGCCTGCTGTACACCGCCACGGTGTTCACCATCCTTCTGGGCACGCTGGTGATCTTCACCTTCGACCCGAACATCCGCTAGGCACGGGGCTGAGGTAATCCACTCATGAAGATCCACAAGTACGACACCGTCATCGTCGGCGCCGGCGGCGCCGGCATGCGCGCCGCCATCGAGGCGACGAAGCTCAGCCGCACCGCCGTGCTGACGAAGCTCTACCCCACCCGCTCCCACACGGGCGCCGCGCAGGGCGGCATGGCCGCCGCGCTCGCCAACGTGGAGGAGGACAACTGGGAGTGGCACACCTTCGACACGGTCAAGGGCGGTGACTACCTGGTCGACCAGGACGCCGCCGAGATCCTGGCGAAGGAGGCCATCGACGCCGTCCTCGACCTGGAGAAGATGGGTCTGCCGTTCAACCGGACCCCGGACGGCACCATCGACCAGCGCCGCTTCGGCGGCCACTCCCGCAACCACGGCGAGGCCCCGGTCCGCCGGTCCTGCTACGCCGCGGACCGCACCGGGCACATGATCCTCCAGACGCTGTACCAGAACTGCGTCAAGGAGGGCGTGGAGTTCTTCAACGAGTTCTACGTCCTGGACCAGCTGATCACCGAGGTCGACGGCGTCAAGAAGTCGGCCGGTGTGGTCGCCTACGAGCTGGCCACCGGTGAGATCCACGTCTTCCAGGCGAAGGCCGTGATCTACGCGTCCGGCGGCACCGGCAAGTTCTTCAAGGTGACCTCCAACGCGCACACCCTGACCGGTGACGGCCAGGCCGCCTGCTACCGGCGCGGTCTGCCGCTGGAGGACATGGAGTTCTTCCAGTTCCACCCGACGGGCATCTGGCGCATGGGCATCCTGCTGACGGAGGGCGCCCGCGGTGAGGGCGGCATCCTCCGCAACAAGGACGGCGAGCGCTTCATGGAGAAGTACGCGCCGGTCATGAAGGACCTCGCCTCCCGCGACGTCGTCTCGCGCTCCATCTACACGGAGATCCGCGAGGGCCGCGGCTGCGGTCCCGAGGGCGACCACGTCTACCTGGACCTCACCCACCTTCCGCCGGAGCAGCTCGACGCCAAGCTCCCGGACATCACCGAGTTCGCGCGGACCTACCTCGGCATCGAGCCCTACACGGACCCGATCCCGATCCAGCCCACCGCGCACTACGCCATGGGCGGCATCCCGACCAACGTCGAGGGTGAGGTCCTGCGCGACAACACCACCGTCGTGCCGGGTCTGTACGCCGCCGGTGAGGTCGCGTGCGTGTCGGTGCACGGCGCCAACCGCCTCGGCACCAACTCGCTGCTCGACATCAACGTCTTCGGCAAGCGCGCCGGTATCGCCGCCGCCGAGTACTCGGCGAAGTCCGACTACGTCGAGCTGCCGGAGAACCCCGCGGCGTTCGTCGCCGAGCAGGTCGAGCGGCTGCTGAGCTCCACCGGTTCCGAGCGGGTCTCCGTGCTCCGCAAGGAGCTGCAGGAGACGATGGACGCCAACGTGATGGTGTTCCGCACCGAGCAGACGATCAAGACCGCGGTCGAGAAGATCGCCGAGCTCCGCGAGCGCTACCTCAACGTGTCCGTCCAGGACAAGGGCAAGCGGTTCAACACGGACCTGCTGGAAGCCATCGAGCTGGGCAACCTGCTCGACCTGGCCGAGGTCATGGCCGTCTCCGCACTGGCCCGCAAGGAGTCCCGCGGCGGTCACTACCGCGAGGACTTCCCGAACCGCGACGACGTCAACTTCATGCGCCACACCATGGCGTACCGCGAGGTCGGCGACGACGGCTCCGAGACCGTCCGTCTCGACTACAAGCCGGTCGTCCAGACCCGCTACCAGCCGATGGAGCGTAAGTACTGATGGCTACCCCGACCCTGGAGAAGCAGGCAACCGGCTTCGCCGACTCGCCGTACATCACCGCCACCTTCCGGATCCGGCGCTACAACCCCGAGGTGTCGGAGCACGCGGTCTGGGAGGACTTCCAGATCGAGATCGATCCCAAGGAGCGCGTCCTCGACGCCCTTCACAAGATCAAGTGGGACGTCGACGGCTCGCTCACCTTCCGCCGCTCGTGCGCGCACGGCATCTGCGGCTCCGACGCGATGCGGATCAACGGCAAGAACAGGCTCGCCTGCAAGACGCTGATCAAGGACATCAACCCGGAGAAGCCGATCACGGTCGAGGCCATAAAGGGCCTGACGGTCCTCAAGGACCTCGTGGTCGACATGGAGCCGTTCTTCCAGGCCTACCGCGACGTGATGCCGTTCCTCGTCACCAAGGGCAACGAGCCTACGCGCGAGCGTCTGCAGAGCGCCGAGGACCGCGAGCGCTTCGACGACACCACCAAGTGCATCCTGTGCGCCGCGTGCACCTCCTCGTGCCCGGTGTTCTGGAACGACGGCCAGTACTTCGGCCCGGCGGCGATCGTCAACGCGCACCGCTTCATCTTCGACTCGCGTGACGAGGCCGGGGAGCAGCGGCTGGAGATCCTCAACGACAAGGACGGCGTGTGGCGTTGCCGCACCACGTTCAACTGCACGGACGCCTGCCCGCGCGGTATCGAGGTCACCAAGGCGATCCAGGAAGTGAAGCGTGCGCTGATCACGCGCCGCTTCTGACGGATCGCCACATCACGGCCCGTCACAGCATCGAGGCCCGCTTTCCCCCGGGGGAAGCGGGCCTCTTTGTATCCGTACGGGTACAGACGCGGACTTCACCCACTGGGGCCATACCTGGCAGGATCAGGGAACGTCTGACCTGACGCAGCGGGAAAGCGGGGACGAGATCATGAGCACGCCCAATCCGTACAAGGACGGGGAGCCCGAGTACCAGTGGGGCCCGACCCAGCCTCCGGGCAGCACGCCCGCCTACGGGTACCCCAACCCCGCGCCGGGATACGGCTATCCGCAGGACCCCGCTCCCGGATACGCCCAGACCCAGCCCGCCGGCGTCCCGGTGCCGTACACCGGCCCTCCCGCGCCGACGGGCGGCGCGCCGCTGGTGTCCATCGGCGACATCACGGTGATGGGCGACTCGATCGTCACTCCGAGCGGCACGCTGCCGCTCAAGGGCGCCGTGTGGAACGCGACGGACATGTCGCGCACCGAGGAGAAGATCCCGACGCACGCGATCGTGCTGGCGATCGTCTTCTTCATCTTCTGTCTGCTCGGTCTCCTCTTCCTGCTGATGAAGGAGAAGACGACCACGGGATTCATCCAGGTCACGGTGACCAGCGGTGGCAAGCACCACTCGACGATGATCCCGGCGCAGGGCCCTCAGTCGTTCCAGATGGTGATGGGTCAGATCAACTACGCGCGTTCGCTCAGCAGCATGTAGGCGCTTCGGGGTCGGCAGGGCCACGGCCCTGCCGACCCGTCGACACGCGCTGCCCGTTCAGTGCAGCTGGCTCACGATCGTCGGATCGGTGATCTCCGTGTCCTTGGCCAGCAGCATCGCCTTGATGAGGATCACGGAGATCATCTCGTCGCCCTCGAAGGGCAGATGCCCTGGCTCCGCCGGCCGGCCGCCTTGGGAACGATGCAGAGATACCGCTCCTGCTGATCGATCAGCACATTGCCGGAGCCCAGGTGGATGCGGTACGCGTTCCGGTCGCCGCGGACGTGGAGGAACCGGCCGTCCAGCGTACAGCGGCCGGCTATCGCCAGCCGGGGCACCAGACGGGCAAGCAGGTCCCTGCGGGTCACTGCCGGCTCCCGCCCGGGGTCGCCCATCCGCTCGGCGTCCGCGAGCGCCTGGTCCGCCCATGCCTCCCCCGGGTTGAGCAGGGGCGCTTCCATACGCCGGAGCAGCGCGGACAGTTCAGGTGAGTGCGCGCAGGTGTCCAGCATCGTGCGCCGGACGAGGGCGACGAACGGGCCGGGCAGCGGCCGCCCTTCGGCCTGTTCCTCGCGGATGAGGGTGATCAGCTCGTGGTAGGCGTGCAGCGAGTAGGCAGTCCGAGCCTTTCCATGCGCCGCTGACGCGCGTGCTGTTCGCCGTTCATCGTCAGCCACCCACCAGGGGAACGAGGTTGAGGAAGGTGATCTCCGTGGCGACGGAGAGATCTGTCGGCGCATCGAGGTCCGTGACCTGACGATCGCCGACCAGCACGAGGAAGCGGCCTCGCGCGAAGGCCGCCACCGCCTGTTCGCCGGCGCCGCGGGGGTCGTGCCCGCCCTCGGTGGCCTCCTCGACCGCCCGACGGTCAAGCAACTCGCGCAGCACCAGGTGCGCTTCCGCGACCTGGAGCCCCAGGGCATCGCGGCGCACCCCTGATGTCGTCTCGTCGGCGAAGGTCACGTTTGCCATGACCGAACAGTAGAACGCCCTACTGACGATCAGGTTCGACGGGGCTCTTCCCGCGGGGAGACCGGCCGTTCGAAGAACGTCTCCAGCGACACCGTCGCCTGTGTCCCGCTGACCCCCTCGATGGCGTAGAGCCGCCTCAGCACGTCCTGGAGCTGCTCGGTGGTGGAGGTGCGCACCTTCACGAGCACGGACGCGCTGCCCGCGATGACGTGGGCTTCCTGGATCTCCGGAATCGCGGCGAACGCCGCGGCCGAATCGCCCATCCAGGCAGAGGACTCGACCATGACGAAGGCCAGCACACCCCGGCCCAGCGCGGCCGGGTCGACGTCCACGGTCGTACGCCGGATGACACCGCGCTCACGCAGTTTCCGCACGCGTTCGTGCGCGGCACCGGCGGACAGGCCCACGGTCTTGCCGAGCGTCGCGTAGGGCGATGCGGCGTCCTGCTGGAGCAGGGCCACGAGTTCACGGTCGATGCCATCCATGGTTGCGACCATATCGCATTCTGCGGTACTCATTGATCACTGAAGATGCTTCGGTATATTCCGTGGGGGGTAAGACGATGTCCAGAACCGACCGTACCTCGATCTACGAGATCCGGGACGAGCGCTTCCGCACCGGACGCTGTGCCAATGGCGACGAGCGGCTCGAGCGGCTCCACGAGGAGAGCCGCTGGGCCGAGGGGCCCGTCTACCTGCCGGCCTGGCGGCAGCTGATCTGGAGCGACATCCCCAACGACCGGATGCTGCGCTGGGACGAGGCCACGGGAACCGTCGGACTCTTCCGCTCGCCGGCCGGCCACAGCAACGGCAACACCCTCGACCGCGAAGGCCGCCTCATCAGCTGCGAGCAGGGAAACCGCCGGGTCACCAGGACCGAACCGGACGGCACGACGACCGTCCTGGCCGACCGCTTCGACGGCAAACGCCTCAACAGCCCGAATGACGCGGTCGTCCACTCCGACGGCTCGGTGTGGTTCTCCGACCCGACCTTCGGCATCACGAGCGACTACGAGGGCCACCGCGCGGAGCCGGAGATCGGTGCGTGCAACGTCTACCGCGTCGACCCTGCGAGTGGCGAGGTGCGGCCGGCCGCCGACGGCTTCGGCGGGCCGAACGGGCTCGTGTTCTCCCCCGACGAACGCCAGTTGTACGTCTCCGACACCGTGGCGGGACACATCCGGGTCTTCGACGTGCGTGACGACGGCACGCTGGACGGCGGCACCGTCTTCGCCGAGGCGAAGGACGAGGCCCGGTTCGACAACATCCGCTTCGACGACGAGGGCCGGCTGTGGGTCGCGGCCATGTACGGCGGAGTGCACTGCTACGACCCGGACGGGACGCTCATCGGCCGCATCCTCGTACCGGAGGCCGTCTCCAACGTCGCGTTCGGCGGCCCGAAGAACAACCGTATGTTCATCACCGCCACCACGACGCTGTACTCCCTCGTCGTCTCGGTGACCGGCGCGCCGAGGATCCGCCGCGCCTGACCGGCCGCACGCCCGAGGAGTCACGGCCCGGGTGAGATGCGGCCGGCAGGCTCCGGAAGAACACGCTAAGAGGCGCGCGCCGCCGGCCGCGCCGGGTGCTCCGCGAGGAACGCGGTCATCAGGTCCGTGATGTCCGCAGGCCGTTCCAGACCCGGAAGATGCCCGGCCCAGGGCAGTTCCAGGTGCCGGGCGCCGGGCAGCTCGGCCGGCAGGGCGGCCGCGATCTGCCGGAAGTCCTCCAGGTCGTGCGCGCCCGACACGACGAGGCAGGGTGCCTCGATGCGGGACAGGTCGACGGTCCTCGGCGAGGACTGGGCTTCGGCCTCGCCGTCCGCTCCTGCCGCGTCGCCGGCGGCCGCCTCGGCCGCCCGCTCGGCCGCGAGCTGCACCTCGAAGGCGTGCCGCTGCATCCGCCGCACGGCGCCCAGCGCCGTCTCGTCGGCCTCGGGTCCGAGCCAGGTGGAGACGTTCAGCTCCACCGCCCCCTCGATGTCGCCGGCTTCGAACAGTTCGTCCTCCCGCTCGCCGAAGGCGAGCAGTTGCGGGCCGGGACGGTGCCCGGGCCGGCCGGGACAGAGCAGCAGCAGTCCCCCGACCCGCTGTGGACTGCGCGCGGCGATCTCCAGCGCGATCTCGCCGCCGTACGACGCGCCGATCAGTGTGGCCCGCTCCACGCCGAGCGTGTCGAGGAGTTCGAGGACGTCGTCGGCGTCGTCGTAGGGACCGGTCTTTGCGGGCGTGTCGCCGAAGCCCCGGAAGTCGCAGCGCAGGACCCGGTGCCCGGTTTCCACCAGCGCCTGCCAGTGGGCGTCCCACATGCGCCGGTCGCAGACGGTCGAGTGGAGCAGGACAACATCGGGACCCTGGCCGGCCTGATCGTAAGTGAGTGTCATGGAACGGACCTTAGGGGAGCGTGCTCCGGCGGCGCCCCTCCTTTCCCCCGAAGCTTGAACATGTTCAAAAGGAGGTCTACAGTCATGCCTACCAGCTTTTGAACACGTTCAAGGGAGGGTGGGGCATGGACCTCACTGTTGTCACGTACGTCGCCTACCTGCTGATCAGCGTCGGGCTCACGGTCTGGGTCGCCCGCACCCTCACCAAGAACGGCCGGATCTTCCTCGCCGACGTGCTCAAGGGGAACGAGAAGCTCGCCGACGCCGTGAACCACTTGCTGGTGGTCGGCTTCTACCTGGTGAACCTCGGATTCGTCGCGCTCTACCTCAAGACCGCCGACGCAGTCACACAGACACGCGGCCTCTTCGAGGCCCTGTCGGTCAAGATCGGAGTGGTCCTGCTGGTCCTCGGCGTGATGCACCTCGGCAACGTCTACGTGCTCAACAAGATCCGCCGCCGCAGCGTGATGGAGCGTGAGCAGACCCCGCCGGTGCCGCCGCAGGCATGGACCCCCCAGGCGGGCACCGGACCGTGGAGCGCGCCCACCACCCGCCCCGCCGGAGCGTGAGCGCGTGACCGCCCCCGCACGGCCCCAAAGCCGCACAGCGGTGCGCAATCTGACCGTCCTGTACGACGCCGACTGCTCCCTCTGCGTCCATCTCCGGAGCTGGCTGCTGCGTCAGCCCCAGCTCGTACCCCTGGAGCTGGTCCCCGCCGGGTCGGCACAGGCGCAGAGACGCTATCCGCATCTCGACCACGACATGACCCGACGGGAGATCACCGTCATCGGGGACAAGGGCCAGGTCTACACCGGTCAGGCCGCCTGGATCGTGTGCCTGTGGGCCCTGGCGGAGCACCGGCCCAAGGCCCACTGGCTCGCCACCCCGGCAGGCGCCCCGTTCGTCCGCGTCACGATGCTCGCGGCGGCCAAGTACCGCGAAGCCGTGAAGGGGGCGCCGACCGCGGCTCCCTGCGACGACCGGTGCGCGGCACCCGACTAGGCTCGGTCACCGTGACTGCAGCGAACGACCCGACCGACGCGAAGGCCCCCAAGAGCGAGCAGACCCGCACGCTCATCCTCGAGACCGCGCTCCGGCTCTTCCAGGAACGCGGCTACGACAAGACGACGATGCGGGCCATCGCCAAGGAGGCCGGTGTCTCGGTAGGGAACGCGTACTACTACTTCGGCTCCAAGGAACATCTCGTCCAGGGCTTCTACGACCGGATCGCCGCCGAGCACCAGGCGGCGGTCCGTCCCGTACTGGACAAGGAGACGGACCTCGAGGCACGGATGGCCGGGGTTCTGACGGCCTGGCTGGACATCGCCGCGCCGTACCACGAGTTCGCGGCGCAGTTCTTCAAGAACGCTGCCGACCCGGAGAGCCCGCTCAGCCCCTTCTCCCCCGAGTCGGAGCACGCCCGGGAGGCGGCCATCGACGTCCACCGGGAGGTGCTGGCGGGCTCGAAGTCCAAGGTGGCGGAGGAACTCCGGGAGATCCTCCCCGAGTTGATGTGGCTCTCCCAGATGGGCCTGGTCCTGTACTGGGTCTTCGACCGGTCGGAGGGCAGCGAGCGCAGCAGGCGCCTCGCCGAGCGCGGAGCCCGGCTGACCGCCCGGGGCGTGGCACTCGCCCGCTTCCGGGTACTGCGGCCGCTGGTGCGCGAGGTGCACGAGCTCTTCACGGACTTCCTGCCCGGCATGGCGGAGACCGTGGCCGCCCGCAAGAAGAGCTGACCGGCGGTCCGCGCCCCCGCCATGATCCGCCGGACAGCCTTACGCCTGACGCGACGCCAGTTGCACGAGGGTGATGTCGGACGACGCCCCGACCCGCACGGGCGGGCCCCACGCGCCCGCGCCCCGGGTCACGTACAACTGGGTGTCGCCGTAGCGTTCCAGGCCGGCGACGGTGGGATTGGCCAGCTCGGCGAGGTGGTTGCCGGGCCAGAGCTGGCCACCGTGCGTGTGGCCGGACAACTGGAGGTCCACGCCCTGCTCGACGGCATCATGGATGACGACGGGCTGATGGGCGAGGAGCACGGCGGCGCGGCTGCGATCGCGGTCGCCGAGCGCCTTCACGAAGTCCGGCCCCCGGCCTTCGTTCTCGCCCGCCACGTCGTCGACCCCGGCGAGGTCGAAGCCCCCGGCGATCTCGACGCGCTCGTTGCGCAGGGGGCGCAGGCCCAGCTCGCGGACGTGGTCGACCCATTCGTCGGCGCCGGAGAAGTACTCGTGATTGCCGGTGACGAAGAACGAGCCGTCCCGGGAACGGAGCTGCGCGAGCGGCTCCGCCGCGGAACCGAGGTCCGCGACCGACCCGTCGACGAGGTCGCCGACGACGGCCACGAGATCCGGCTGGGCGGCGTTGATGGAGTCGACGATGCGCTGTGTGTGAGCCCGGCCGAGGATCGGCCCGAGGTGGATGTCGCTGACGACGGCGATCCGGTAACCGTGGGCGGCGCGCGGGAGCTTGGCGAGCGGAACGGTGACGCGTTTGACGCGGGGGCCGCGGAGCACGCCGTACGTGCCGTGGCCGACGGTCCCGAGCGCGGCGGCGGCAGCCGCGCCGCCGACGATCCGCGAGACGAACAGCCGCCGCGACACGGC
>NZ_JBEXRZ010000039.1:0-44340 GCF_040613325.1 Streptomyces sp. NPDC006283
GCCCAGCGACTGCAAGAACTCCTCGCTCGACAGATCGCCCTCCACGGTGTGGATGCGCTGCTCACGCAGCGGCGCCTTGTCGAACACGTCGACACCGTAGATGACCGCACGCGGGAAGAAACGCTTCCACATGCGCAGCGACCCGCCACCGGAGGCGGGATTGCCGTAGCCGCCGATGCCGAGCTCCAGAATCTTCAGCGGCCTGTCCCGCAGCGGCCCGAAATGCCGGTCGTAGTGCGGGGTGTAGAAGTGCAGCCCCCACTTGTCGGAACCGTTGCGCAGCGACAGCTCGCCCAGATCCTCGTGCCGGCCGGTGGTACCGCGCACCAGCCGTCGCACGACCGGGAAGACATGCATGGTGCCGCCGAGGCGCTCCACGTTCTCCAGGTCGTGCCACACGATCCGCAGCGTCTGCGCCTCCGTGCCGCGCCACGGCCCCAGCACCGAACGCAGCAGCTCGGCCAGGTCCGACTCGATGGTGGCGTGCGGCGCCGTTGCCCGGCCCGCGTCGTGTTCGGCGCTCTTGCCGACCCGCACGACGTGATGCACGGTGCCGCCGTCGAAGGCCAGCGCGAGCTGGACCTCGACCGCGGCCGTGCCCGGCCCGGGGATCTCGTGCAGATCGGCCCGGTTCACCAGTTCGTCGGCGAGCATCGCCGCGGTGCGCTCGGCGCCGACCGCGCGGATCGCGGCGTCGACCTGCTCGGTGCCGCCCTCGGCGGCGAGGATCAGCTTCAGGATGTCGTCGTGTGCCCGTTGAATCGTCGTCACACCGCCGAAGCATCCCGGCTGCTGCTGGAGCCGCGCTGGACACCTTCTCGCGCGCGCCGCCGGGCGGGGGCCGGGGGAGGCGAAGCGTCAGGCCGCCGCCCAGCTCGCCCGAGCCGCCGTTTCCGCCATGGCCCGCATCGACTCCGCCGGTCCCCGGCGTGCCCGCCACCCCAGCACCGCCCGCGCCCGGGAGGCGTCCAAACAGGTCCAGTCGGTGCCCGTCGACGCACCCTGCGCCGCCACCTCGCCCGTCCGCAGGACGAGCGCCGACACGGGCAGCGCGCAGGCCTCGGCGAGCGCCAGGACGAGGGTGTCGATGCTCCGGGCGGTGCCGCTGCCGATGTTGAACAGCCGCTGATCCGGCGGAAGACGCCCGGCGAACGCCGCCCGTACGACCGCGTCCGCCGCATCGCGCACGTCCACGTAGTCGCGCCGGGCGCCGCCCGCGACGGTCAGCTCGATACGCTCACCCGGCGACACCGCCGCCGCGGTGAACCGGCCCGCCAGCGAGCCCAGGAAGCTGCCCGGCGCCGGATACGGGCCGATCGTGTTCGCCATCCGCAGCACCACCGCGTCGATGCCCGCCGCGCCCAGGACCATCCTGGACGCGGCCAGCTTCTCCCGCGCGTACTGCGTGCCCGGCGCCGGCTCCGTCCGCTCGGTCACCGGCGTGCCCCGCGGCACCGGACCGTATTCGTGGACCGTGCCGAGCTGCACCAGACGTGGGCGGCGGGCCGCCGGCAGCAGCCGCAGCGCGCCGATCAGCCGCTCCACCAACTCCACGTTCACCCGGTGCGCCTCCTCGCCCCAGCCGAGCGTCGCGTTCACCACGACGTCGACCGCCTCCGCCGCCACGAACTCCGCCAACTGCTCGGGCGAGCAGCCCGCGACGTCCAGGGGCACGAACCGGTGCGCGCCGATGTGCGGGGCGTAGCGGCGGGCCACGGCGACCACCTCGCTGCCGCCGGCCGCGAAGGCGGCACACAGGTGCCGCCCCACACAGCCGGTCGCGCCCAGGACCGCCACCCGCCCGCCCGACGGCACGGCCCGGCCGGTCACCGGCGTGCGGCAGCCGCGGCCGCCAGGCAGTCCTCGTAGCGCGGCAGCATGCCGCCCGCCCGCGCCTCGGCCAGAGCGACCGCCTCCGTGTCGCGCCGCGACAGCGTGAACGACATGTCCTTGGGCCAGGGCAGGCCGAGCTCCGGGTCGAGCGGGTCGACGGCCTGCTCCAGGTCCGCCCGGTAGGGGGTGGACACCAGGTACGACATCACCGTGTCGTCCTCCAGGGCCAAGAACGCGTGCCCCACCCCGTCGGGGAGGTACACCGCGCGGAACGACTCGGTGTCCATCTCCACGGTGTCCCACGCCCCGAACGTCGGAGAGCCGAGACGGATGTCGACGACCACGTCCATGGCCCGGCCGCGCGCGCAGTGCACGTATTTGGCCTGCCCGGGCGGCGTCGTGGTGAAGTGCACCCCGCGCATCACACCGCGGGCCGAGCGGCTGTGGTTGGTCTGCGCCACCGTGAACGGGTGGCCCACCGCGGCGAGGAACGCCTCCTCCTGCAGCGGGGACACGAACAGCCCCCGCTCGTCGCGGTGCACGCGCGGCGTGAACTCGAAGGCGCCGGCGACCGCCAGCTCCCGCACCGTGGCCGTGGACGTCTCAAAGGTGCGCACCGTGCTGCTCGTCATCGCGCTGCGCCCACCACGTCGAGCACGGGCAGCGGGAAGACCAGCGTGCCGCCGCCGGCCACATAGTCGCGCTCCCGCTCGACGAAACCGTCGCGGTAGATCCACGGCAGGACCAGCAGCTGGTCGGGGCGGCGCGACTTGGCCTCCTCCTGGGAGACGATCGGGATGTGCGTGCCGGGGGTGAACGCGCCGTGCTTCTCCGGGTTCACCTCGCCGATGACCGGCAGGTCCTTCTCGCTCAGCCCGCAGTACTGCAGGATCACGTTGCCCTTCGTCGACGCGCCGTATCCGAGCGTCAGCTTCCCCGCCCGCCGTGAATCGTCGAGGAAGGCCACCAGCTCCTCACGGAAACGCACGGTCCGCGCGGCGAACGCCTCGTAGGGGGCCGCGGTGTCCAGCGCCAGCGACGTCTCGTGCGCACGCACCCGGGCCAGCGACGCCTCGTCCACCGCGACGGGCGCGTCCCGCCGGGCCAGCACGGCGCACAGACTGCCGCCGTACACGTCGTTCAGCTCCGCCCGCACAACCTTCAGCCCCACCCGCTCGGCCATCCACTCGATCTGGCCCAGCGCGTAGTACTCCAGGTGCTCGTGGCACACCACGTCGTACGCGGTGGCCTCGAGCATCGCCGGCATGTAGCTCTGCTCCATCAGCCAGACACCGTCGTCGGCGAGGATGTCGTGCACGTCCTGCATGAACTCCATGGGACGCGGCAGGTCGTAGAACATCGCGACCGAGGTGACGACCTTGGCGCGGCGGCTGCCGAACCGCTCGGCGAACACCTTCTGCGAGAAGTACTCGGTGATCAGCTCCGCATCCTCGGGATACAGGTGCCGGAACTTGCCGCCGGTCGGGTCGATGCCCACCAGCTGCGGGCGCAGCGCCGGATCCGTGGGGTAACCGCGCAGCAGGGTCGAGTCGTTGCTGCCGATGTCGACGACGATGTCGCCGGGCCGCACCTCGACCGTCCTCAGGAGGGAGGCGACCTTGTCCTGCAGGTGGCGGATCATGAACTCGCCCAGCCCGGAACGGTAGCCGTAGTGGTCCCCGTACATCAGGTCGAAGTCGGCCGTGTGCAGCAGCTGCACCAGCCCGCACCCCTCCGGCTGCGAGCACTTGACCAGCTCCAGCGGAACCGACGCCACCGTCTCCTCCCGGTTCTTCGGGAAGACACCGGTCAGGGCCTGGGAGCCCAGATCCAGCACCGGCAGCAGCGCACGGTTGCCACAGATACGGCACGCGTCGATCTTCATGTTCTCTGTCCTCCTGAGGGGAACTGCCTTCGCAAGCGGCGCCCCATGCTGGCCGACGGCCCTCGAGGGCCGGTCGACGAACCGTCCGGCCCGGCACCAGGCCCGCACCCGGCCCGCACCGCGGCCGTGCCGCGGCTCGGACGGCCCCGGCCGCTCAGCGCGCGACCCGCTCCAGCAGCGGCACGTACAGGTTCGGGTCGCTGCTGCTGAGCGTGCGCAGCCTGGTGCGGTGCACGGCGAACTCGGGGCGGGCCAGCGCGGCACGGAAGGACTCCTCGTCCTTCCAGTCGGCGATGTTCACGTACAGGTGCGGCTCCTCGACGTGCTGCAGCAGCCGGTGGTTCAAGAACCCGGGCTGGGCGGCGAAGAACGCCGACGTCTCGTCGAAGGCCGCCTCGAACTCCTCGGCGGGGCCGGTGACGTTGAACCGGTTGATGAAAGTGATCACAGTCTTCTCCGCAGTCCGGGTCCGTGTCCGTGCTCGTGTGCACGCCACGGTCCCGCCCACCGCTAGAGCAGCCGTCGAACCACCCCGCCCGCCCCGCGTCCGCGCCCGGGCCTTCGAGCGGTCCCCGAACACTCCTCGGCCCGATGCCGAGCGGACGTCGACCGGTGCACGACCGGCGCTCCGCCCGCGCTCCGGCGCGCTTTGGGACCCTCGGCCGGATACCCGCTACCCGTAAGGAAGCCGACGTGGATCCGACCAGCCCGGCAGTCCTCGCCGAAGGACTGCGCAAACGCTACGGCGACCGTGACGCCCTCGACGGATTCGACCTGCGCGTGCCCGCCGGCACCGTCCACGGCCTGCTGGGCCCCAACGGTGCGGGCAAGACCACCTCGGTCGGCATCCTGTCGACCCTGCTGAAGGCCGACGGCGGACACGCCGAGGTGGCCGGCTACGACGTCGCCCGGCAGGCAGCGGACGTGCGGGCGAGCATCGGCCTCGTCGGCCAGTACGCCGCCGTGGACGAGGTCCTCAGCGGACGGCAGAACCTCGTCATGTTCGGCCGCCTGCACCACCTGTCCCCGGCCGCCGCCCGCCGCCGCGCCGACGAACTGCTCGAGCACTTCCGCCTCGCCGACACCGGCAAGAAGCCGCTGAAGGAGTACTCGGGAGGCATGCGCCGCCGCCTGGACCTCGCGGCCAGCATGGTGCTCGCCCCGCCGGTGCTGTTCCTGGACGAGCCGACCACCGGCCTCGACCCGCGCAGCCGCGGCGAGGTGTGGGAGGCGGTCCGCAGCCTCGTCGAGGTCGGCACCACCGTGCTGCTGACCACCCAGTACCTGGAGGAGGCCGACCAGCTCGCCCACTCCGTCTCCGTCATCGACTCCGGCAAGGTCATCGCCGAGGGCACGCCCGACGAGCTCAAGAGCCGCATCGGCGGCGACCGCATCGACGTCGTCGTGCGCCGCGCCGACCAACTGCCCGCCGCCGCGGCCGCGCTGGCGCGCGTGGGCGCCGGCGAGCCGGACACCGACCCCGACACCCGCCGCGTCAGCGCACCCGTCACGGACCGCGCCGCCGCGCTCGCCGAGATCGTCCGCGCCCTGGACGCGGCCGGCGTGGCCGCCGAGGACATCGCGCTGCGCCGCCCCACCCTCGACGAGGTGTTCCTGCACCTGACCGGCACCGGCACGGACGCGCCGGCGGCCGGCCGAGAGGCGGTGGCGGCATGAGCATCACCGCACCCCGCCCGCTGGGCCAGGGCCTCGCCCCGGTCATCGCGCGCACCCCGCTCGCCCGGCTGCGCTGGGCGGTCGCCGACGGCTGGACCGTCACCCTGCGCGGCCTGACCCACTGGGTACGCGAACCGGGCACCCTCATCGGGTCGTTGGCCTTCCCCGTCATGATGGTGCTGATGTTCGGGTACTTCTTCGGCGGCGCCATGCAGGTGCCCGGCGGCGGAAACTACCGCGAGTTCCTGGTGCCCGGCATGTTCGTCATGACGATGGTCTTCGGCATGGGCGAGACGGTCACCGCCGTCGCCGCCGACAAGAACCGGGGCGTCACCTCCCGCTTCCGCACCATGCCCATGGCCCCCTCCGCCGTGGTCGTCGGACGCGCCGTGACCGACATGCTCTCCTCCCTGCTGGCCCTGGCCGTCCTGTTCGCCACCGGCCTCGCCATCGGCTGGGACGCACACGGCACCCTCGGCGAAACCACCCTCGCCGTGGGCCTGTTGCTGCTGCTGCGCTTCGCCCTGGTGTGGGCGGGCATCTACCTCGGACTGCTGATGAAGGGCCCCGAGGGCATCACCATGGTGCAGACCCTGGAGTTCCCGATCGGCTTCCTCACCAGCGCGTTCGTCGCACCGTCGACGATGCCGGGCTGGCTGGGCACGATCGCCGAGTGGAATCCGTTGTCCTCCACGGTGCTCGCGGTGCGGGAACTGTTCGGCAACCCGGGCTTCGGCGGAGACTCCTGGATCGCGCAGCACGCGCTGCTGATGGCCGTGGTGTGGCCCGTCATCCTGTGCGCGATCTTCTTCCCTTTGTCGGTGCGCCGCTTCCGCAACCTGACAAGCTGATCACCGACGTCACGACGAACCCGCAGCACCAACGACGAGACACAAGAGAACAGCAAGAGAGAGCAGGACGCATGGTGTGGTTGGCGCCTGAGCAGGCCGGACTGCTGGCGCAGTGCGCGGTGGTCTTCGAGGCGGGGGACCCGGCGCGCACGGGCCGCCTCGTCTTCTGGAACCCGGACGGCGCCCCGCCGCCTCACGAGGCGGCGGGGGAGGCCGGCGAGGCGGGCGAGGTCACTCTCGTCGTCCCGCACGACGGCGGCGTCGCCCTGCGCACCCTGCCCGCCGTGCGCCTGCCCCTCGCCGCAGCGCTCCCGGCCCTGATCGAGGCACGCCGCCGCTACGGCCACGACGGCGCCGGCGTGCACCGGGCCGCCGCGTTCTGGGGGGCAGCCGCCGCCCTCGGACTGCACCTGGCCGCCCGGGAACGGCTGCTGCCCGGCGTGTCCGCCGGCGGCTACGACACCTGGCGCGCCGGGCCGCTCGACTCCGAGGACGTCCTGCGGCTGCGCGAGCTCGCCCGGGCCGCCCCCGGCGAGGCCGTCGCCGCCCCAGGCAGCGACACGACCGGCCTGCTGCGCGCCTTCCTCGACGCCGTCGCCGACACGCTGCCGCGCACCGCCGCCGCCCCGGCCGCCACCGGGCGGGCCGCGTTCTCCGCCACCGCACCCCAGCACGTGCCGCAACTGCGCGCCTGGGCCGAGGAGATCTCCGCCGGACTCGACTCCGGCGTACGGGTGTCCCTGCACGTCGACCTCGCCGACACCGCCGACGGACCGCCCGCCCTGCACCTCGTCCCGCGCGCCCACAGCCTCGCCGACCCCACCCTCGCGCTGGACGCGGGCGAACTGTTCGCCAGCGCCGACCACGCGCTGGGCCCGCGCGCCCAGAGCGACACCGTCCTCGCCCTGCGCCGGGCCGCCGGCGTGTGGGAGCCGCTGGAGCGACTGCTGCCCGTACCGTCCGCCCTGGCGCTGACCGACCGGGAGACGACCGACCTGATCGGCACCGGCGCGGCCCGCCTGCGCGCCCACGGCATCGACGTCCACTGGCCCGAAGGCGCCGCCCGGTCCCTGACCGCCCGCGCGATCGTCGGCGCCGACCGTGTCCCGCCCGCCGACCTGCGTTCCTTCCTCGGCGGCGACGGCACCGTCGACCTGCGCTGGCAGCTCGCCCTCGACGGCGAGCCGCTCACCGAGGACGAGACGGCCCACGTCGCCGACGCGGGCCGCCCCGTCGTCCACCTCCGCGGCCGCTGGACCCTCGTCGGCGCCGACCTCGCCCGCAAGGCCCGCGAACGCGACCTCGGACCGCTGACCGCCATCGAAGCCCTCGCCGTCGCCCTCACCGGCCACACCCGCATCGGCACCGAACAGGTCCCGGTCGCCCCCAGCGACTGGCTGCTGGCCCTGCGCGCCCGCCTCGCCGACCCCGACGGCGGAACCGAACCCCTGCACCAGCCCGAAGCGCTGGCCGCGACCCTGCGCGACTACCAACTGCGCGGCCTGCGCTGGCTCGAACGCATGACCTCCCTCGGCCTCGGCGGCTGCCTCGCCGACGACATGGGCCTGGGCAAGACCATCCAGCTCATCGCCCTCCACCTGCTGCGCCAGGAACACGACGACACCCGCGGCCCGACCCTCGTCGTGTGCCCCGCCTCCCTGCTGGGTAACTGGCAGCGCGAGATCGGCAGATTCGCCCCCGGCACACCCGTGCGCCGCTACCACGGCACCGGCCGCACCCTCGAGGGCGCCGACGACGGCTTCGTCCTGACCACCTACGGCACCATGCGCCTGGACGCCGAACACCTGGGCGCCCACCGATGGAGCATGGTCGTCGCCGACGAGGCCCAGCACGTCAAGAACCCGCTCTCCGGCACCGCCAAGGCCCTGCGCCTGATCCCCGCCGACGCGAAGATCGCCCTGACCGGCACCCCCGTGGAGAACAGCCTCTCCGAACTGTGGGCCGTCCTGGACTGGACCACCCCCGGACTGCTCGGCACCCACGGCCACTTCCGCCGCCGCTGGATCGCCCCCATCGACGCCGAACGCGCCGACGCCGCCGGCGAGCACCCCACCGCCCGCCGCCTGGCCGGCCTGGTGAAGCCGTTCCTGCTGCGCCGCCGCAAGTCCGACCCGGGCATCGCACCCGAACTGCCGCCCAAGACCGAGACCGACCGGCCCGTCGCCCTCACCGCCGAACAGTCCACCCTCTACCGCAAACACGTCGACGACGTCATGGCCCAGATCCGCGCCAGCCAGGGCATCGCCCGCAGCGGCCTGGTCCTCAAACTCCTCACCGGCCTGAAGCAGATCTGCAACCACCCCGCCCACTTCCTGAAGGAAGACGCCCAGGGGCCGGGCACCACGGCCTTGTCCGGCCGCTCCGGGAAGCTCGAACTCCTCGACGAACTCCTCGACACCATCACCGCCGAGGGCGGCGCGGCACTGGTGTTCACCCAGTACGTCGCCATGGCCAAACTCCTCGAGCGGCACCTGCGCACCCGCGGCATCGGCGCCCAGCTGCTGCACGGCGGCACCCCCGTGCCCCGCCGCGAGGAACTCGTCCAACGCTTCCAGGACGGCGACATCCCCGTCTTCCTGCTGTCGCTGAAGGCCGCCGGCACCGGACTCAACCTCACCCGCGCCGACCACGTCGTCCACTACGACCGCTGGTGGAACCCGGCCGTGGAGGCCCAGGCCACCGACCGCGCCTACCGCATCGGCCAGACCAGAACCGTCCAGGTCCACAAGATGATCGCCGAAGGCACCATCGAGGACCGTATCGCCGCCCTCCTCGAGTCCAAGAAGGAACTCGCGGACGCCGTCCTCGGCTCCGGCGAACAGGCCCTGACGGAACTGACCAACGACGAGCTGGCCAACCTGGTCGAACTGAGGAGCATCTGATGCGTGATCCCGAGGCGAGCGGCGCCCGCGGCTTTCCCGCCTTCCCGGCCCGCAAGGGCGGCCGCGCCCGCGGCCAGTCGTTCTGGGCCGCCCAGTGGACCCAGGCCGTCGAGGACACCTGGCCGGAGGAGGAGCCTCTGAAGAAGGGCCGCGCCTTCTCCCGCACCGGCCGCATCGGCCCCATCACCGTCAGCGCCGGCCGCGTCGCCGCCGAGGTCTACGGCGGCGACGCCGCCCACACCACCACCCTCACCCTCAAGGCCTGGGACGACGACGAGTGGGACCTCTTGTGGGAGAGGACCGCCGACCGGCCCGCGGAGACCGAGGCGCTGCTCGAGGGCGAACTGCCCGAGGACCTCCTCGAAGCGGTCGAGGACGCCCGCCTGCGGCTGCTGCCCGGATACGGCGACCTGGACGCGGACTGCGACTGCGACGCGCTCGACCACCCCTGCCCGCACGCCACGGCACTGAGCTACCAGCTGTCCTGGCTCCTCGACGAAGACCCCTGGCTGCTGCTCCTGATCCGCGGCCGGGACACCGCACAGGCCCTCGACGAACTGAAGTCGGTCCTGCTGCTGCGGGCGATGACCGCCACGGACGACGACAACGACATCGACGCGGACTCCGACGAGCCCGAGACGCAGGACCAGGAACCCCAGGAGACCTACGAGAGCAACCGCGAGGCCTACACCCGCCCCGCCGTCGCGCTGCCCGCCCTCCCACCGCTGCCCGAACCGCCGGCCTCCGGCGGCGAACCGGTCACCGGCATCGAGGCCGACCCACTGGAACGGCTCGTCGCCGACGCCGCCGTGCGCGCGCGTGAACTGCTCGCCCACATCGCCGGGTTCGGCGAGGCACCGGCCCCGCCGCTCGACGAGTGGCACGACACGGTCCGCATCGCCGCCACCCACCCCGACCCGCGCGTCCCGGCCCGGCTGCGCGAGGCCTGCACCCGCCCCGACGACCTGGACCGCGCCGCCGAGGCCTGGCGCACCGGCGGCCCGGCCGGCCTGGAGGTCCTCGAACACCCCTGGACCCCCTCCGAACAGGACACCGCCCGCGCCCGCACCGCCCTCGCCGCCGGCTGGGACGACGACCTGCCACCCCTGGCGGTGGACGGCAACCACTGGACCCTGACCGGCCGCGGCCTCCAGCTCCGCCAGGGCCGCGACGGCCGCTGGTACCCCTACCGCGACCGCTCCGGCATCTGGTGGCCCGCCGGCCCCCCGGACACCGACCCGGCCGTCGCCCTCACCGAACTCCTGGGGGCATGACGATCCCCGACGTCATGCGGAAGCGGTGGCCTCGCTCCGGGCAGCGCTGAACGCCCTGCCGGAAGCGGTACGCACCGGGTGGCCGGTGCCCGCCCGGTCCTGAGGGGGCCGCCGCCGGACCGCACGGCCTCGTCGTCACCGGCTGCGAGATCCCGGAGCTCTCCGTGATGCTCCCAACTCGGCGGCAGAGCCCGCCGCCGAGTTGAACATCACTGAGAACACAGTAAATTCGTATTTGGACTGCCTGCGCAGAAGGAGTAGATCTCACCGAAGGGAAGATCTGGCCCAGCTCGCGCGGTGCTACGGCTCGACCGGCAACCGACTCGATCGAGAAGTCCCGGAGGCAGTTCCCTGCGAGCCGGTCCGGTGCACGAAGGACCGGTCATTCTTCCGGGTACGCCAAGGGCATGGAGTCGCGTCGTACAACGGCCGCGCGCCAGCGCGCCCACGTGCAGTTTCACGTCACCGAATCGACGGTGGCGACCACGAATCGTGCACGGCTTCCCCATCAGGGTCACTCGATATTTCTCGCGAGGATGATCATGAAGAAGCAGATATGGCAGAGCGTCGGACCGGGAACGCCATGCGACCGCCCGATGTGAGGACCACGGGCGAGGCACCACCGGACCACTGGACGCCCACCGGACAAGCTCCGGAAGACGCGGCTCAGCCCGAAGGATCGCCGGCGGACCATGCCGGCGGACCGAGCGGGATGTCAGGCCTCTCACCGGTGTCGCTCATCGTCATCACACTCTCGGTGGTGGGTGTCCTGATCGCGGTCGCCGTGCACTCGGCGATGCTCTTCCTCAATTCCGCCCCCTCCAATTCGCTCTCCCGACAGCACGTCGTCGGCATCGGCAAGTACATCAACCCCGAATTCACACAGAACTGGCAGCTCTTCGCCCCCGACCCGATGTCGACCAACATCCACGTGCAGGCGCGCGTGAAGGTCATGCGGCCCAACGGGGAACCGTTCACCACCGGATGGGTCGACCTGACCGCGCTGGACGAGGCGTGGATCAAACACAATCCTCTCCCCAGCCAAACGCAACAGAACCAACTCCGCTCCGCATGGGACGGTTTCGTCTCCACGCTCGATGACAAGGGCCGCCCGACGGGCCTGTACGGAGAACTGATGCAGCAGTACCTGTTGCGGATCGCTGCCCATCGTTTCGGACCGTACGTCAGCGGTGGAACCGTCCAGGCCATACAGCTGCGCTCGGCCAGCACGCCCATCGCGGCGCCTCCGTGGAGCGATCAGTACGTCAACACCCAGACCGGCTATCTGGTCGAGCCGTGGTGGACCGTCAAGGGGGAGGACTTCCTGTGACCGACTACTCTCCGGCGACCTCCGGCCGTGAATCCGCACGGCCCCCTCGTGCCAGCCTGTGGGACCGCATCGGCGCCGCAGGCCGGCAGGGCGTCGTGCGTATCACCAGCGGTCCCGTCGCGCCCTACCAGGCGGCCGTCATCCGGATCGGCTTCTCGCTCACCTGGCTCGCCCTGCTGCTGCGTGAGTGGGTGCACCGCCACGAGCTCTACGGGCCCGGCAGCCCGTGGAGCTGGGACATGGCCCGGGAATGGAATGCCTCGAACGGTGGCTTCAGCGTGCTCATGTGGCACGACGGCCGGCTGTGGTTCGAGATCGTCTACCTGGCGGCGATCGCCGCGGCGGTGATGATGCTCGTCGGCTGGCGGACCCGTACCGCCTCGCTGCTGTTCATGCTCGGTGTGCTGGCGATCCAGAACCGGAACTCCTTCGTGGGCAACGGCGGCGACAACGTCCTCCACATCATGGCGATCTACCTGGTGTTCGCCCGCTGCGGCCGGGTCTGGTCCCTGGACGCCCGGCGCTCCGCGGACAGCCGCGACGACGGCCGGGACGTGGTCGAGATCGCCCTGTGGGCCTTCTTCACCGCCGTGCTCGTCCTGGTCACCGCACTGGGCCAACTGAGCACGGGCTGGGCGTTGCTGCTCTGGGGCTTCGTCCTCGCGCAGCTGGCCTGGTGGGCGGTGCGGCGCTACGCCCCCGGGGAACCGCGCACCGTGATGGAGATGGTCGGCAACGTGGTGCACGCCGGTGCGCTGCTCACGGTCGCGATCCAAGTGTGCCTGATCTACGCGGTCTCCGGCTGGTACAAGATCCAGGGGCTCCAATGGCAGGACGGCACGGCGATGCACTACATCCTGCACCTCGACAACGTCACGCCGTGGCCCGCGCTGTCCCACGCCCTCGCGAGCAGCAGCCTGATCGTCCTGCTGATGACCTACGGCACGGTGATCGCCGAAGTCGCCTTCCCCTTCATGCTTTTCAACAGCCGTGCGCGGACCGTGATGGTCGCGATCATGATGTTCATGCACGTGGGTATCGGGGTTCTGCTCGGCCTGCCGTTCTTCGCACTGGCGATGATCACGGCGGATGCGTTCTTCCTGCCGACCGCTGTACTGCACTGGCTGGTCGACCGCGTGAAACACGCCGTGCAGTGGACGCGGGGCCTGAGACCCGTACAGCTGATAACCGAGAAACAGACCGAGCCCGTCCACCGCCGCGTGTGAGCAACCGCGACCTCGGCGACGTCGCCGCCGAGGGCAGGGCAGCGCCACCGACGGCGGGGGACCGGCAGCAGCCCCCACGACTGCCGTCGTGGGGGCTGCCCTGCGCCCATGCGACACCCTCAGCGCCGGCGACGAGCCAGTCGCCCGGAATCAGGTCACACAGGCGGCAGTTGCCGGTCTTGCTCAGGCACGCCCAGCCGACGATCCGGCCGCTACTGAACCCCGGGGCGCAGCACGCTCGCCCGGCAAATCCCGCTGGGAACGGGTCGAATGCCGCCTCCGGAGGGAGCCTCCGTGGCAAGGCACGCATCAGGAAACCGACTATCCTATGAGTAGGGGTCTTCGGTAATAACCATCCGCACCAGTCGCAGAGGGAACGACGGATGAATTACGACCAACGGCGAGCGGAGCTCGCAGACTTCCTGAAAACGCGCCGGCTGGCCCTTCAGCCGGAAGAGGTCGGCCTTCCGCCACGAACTTCGCGGAGAACGCCCGGCCTGCGCCGGGAAGACGTCGCCGACCTGGCGGGCATCAGCTCATCGTGGTACTCCTGGCTCGAACAGGCTCGGAACATCAGGGTCTCCGACCACGTCCTCAACTCACTGGCCGTGGCCCTTCGCCTCAACGCCGAAGAGCGCGACTACCTTCTGGCCCTGGCGAACGAGGATGCGCGTTCCAGCGCGAACATACCCGCGGATGGTGTACCTCCCGCGCTCCAGCGCATCCTGGACAGCCAGCTTCCGCATCCGGCATTCGCCCTCGGCCCCCGGTTCAATATTCTCGCCTGGAACCAGGCAAGAACCGATGTCTACGGCGACCTTGCCCAAATGCCCCCGGAGCAACGCCATTTGCTGTGGCTCTTCTTCGGCGATCACATGCGCGAACTGATTCAGAACTGGGAGCCGAGCGCCCGCTCGGTACTGGCCGAGTTCCGCGCGGCAACCGGACTCTACGTCCACGAATCGTGGTTCACCACGCTGGTCGGCGAACTGAGCCAGAACAGCGAGGACTTCCGCACATGGTGGCGGCAGCATGAAATCGAAAGGCATCGCGTCACCACCCGGGAGGTTAAGCATCCCTTCGTCGGTCGCATGATGCTCGAGGAGACCGTGCTCGTGGTCGACGACCGCTCAGGCCGACGGGTCATTCTGGAGATCCCCCAACCGGGCACCGGCACCGAGAACAAGCTGATGGCGCTTTCCCTGCGGTACCACCGCGTGCAGGCTCCGACCTTGCCGCTCGTCGGGACCGGGCTCGATGGGACAGCGGGAAAGAACAACCACTGACGGACGTGCAAGGTAACCGTCCGGTCGGCTGTCAGCTGTCAGCTGTCAGCTGTCAGCTGTCAGCTGGGAGCGTCGAGCAATTCGTGCCCACGCGCGGCGCTGAGAGGCCGTTTCCAGCTTGTGCGGGTAAAGATTGGTGGGACCTCCTCGCCAGGCCGCCAGGCGGCCGGCGAGGAGGTTCTGTGCGCCATGTCTGTGCGCCCTGTCCCCATCAGATCCGACAGGCGGGCCTCCCCGGCAGCGCTCATGTCCCCCAATGAGTGGGGACACATGCTGGAGTGGTGAACCACGTTTCCTGGACTTATAATTCCGTGGCCGCTGAGATGAAGTACGCAGCTCTCGACAGCCGTTGGTGGTCATCGAGCGCCGTTATCGCTGTCGACGGCTATTGCGGACGGTTGTTGCCGATGACCTCTACTCCTATGATAGTCGGTTTCTTGATGCGTGTTGTGCCGCGTGTGATCCTGCTGCTGCGGCGTTCGACCGTTACGTGGTGCTGACAAAGGGCGCCGGTAATGAAGAACGACTGTCTTTCGTTTGGTGGTCGAAGGGAGAAAGGTTATGCGTGGCAAGCGGTACCTCATCCGGCTCACCCCAGCGCTCATCGCTGCTCTGGCGTTCCCGGCGGGTTTCGTCGGGGAAACGTACGGTGCTTCACCCCCAGCTGCTGTGGTGGCAGCGGCCCCTGAGAAGGCATCCACGGCCACGACCTCCGACCCGATGCAGCCTTGTCCGCCACGGCGGCAGCAGCAGCAACAGCAGCAACAGCAGCAGGGTGGCCGCCAGGGTCGGCAGCAGCAGCAGCAGCAGCAACAGCAACAGCAGCAGCAGCAGCAACAGCAACAACAGCAGCAGCAGCAGCAGCAGCAACAACAACAACAACAACAACAGCAGCAACAGCAGCAACAGCAGCAACAGCAACAGCAACAGCAGCAGGGTGGCCGCCAGGGTCAGCAGCAGCAGCAGCAGCAGCAGCAGCAGCAACAGCAGCAGCAGCAACAGCAACAGCAACAGCAACAGCAACAGCAGCAGCAGCAGCAGCAACAGCAACAACAACAGCAGCAGCAACAGCAACAGCAACAGCAACAGCAACAGCAGCAACAGCAGCAGCAGCAGCAAGGCTGAGCCGCCTAGGGCATGGTGTGAAAGTGCTGGTCACAGCCACTCGTCGAGGACTGCGACCAGCACGGCCGCCTCGTAGCGGGCGGCAGACATGTCGTTACTCATGGCGATCGCGCTGTGGCGCTTGAGTTGATTGATGCCGCATTCGACCCCAGGGCGCTCGCGGTAGTCGGTCTCGTCGAACTTCGGCGGCCGGCCACCGCGAGCGTCGAGCTTTGGCCGATGACGGACGCGGTCCGCAGGAAAACGGGAATCGCTGCCTGTCGCAGCCCTGCCGGGCCGGCCGCGACCGGCCTGCCGGCCCGTTCAGCGCGGCGTGTCCCGCAGGACGGCGAACGAGCCCCGGTTCTCGGTGCCGTCCGGCGAGCGCCAGCCGGCCGTGAGGTGGCCGCGGGCCTCGGCCGTACCGGCCTGGGGCTGCGGGTCCGGTCGCAGGACGCGCGTGACCGTGAGCGTCACCGCGCCCGCCGGCTCCATGCCTCGCGCGGTGGTTTCCACGACGACGTCGGTGCCGTGCCTCCCGTCGGCGACGACCGCCGACCTGACCGTGGTCGAGAAGCCGGGACCGGTGAAGCGAGAGGTGACGGACGGGTCGGGGGTGTCGGTGACGCTCTGGGCCTGTGGCTCGGCGCGGCCCTGGAGGCAGGCGAGCAACTCGGCGACGAGGACCGGGTCGTGCGTCCCGTCGTACAGCCACCGCTTGCCCAGCACTCCGTGCTCGGACGTGCCGATCAGCGCTTCGTCGGCTCCGTCGAGCGGTGCGCCGCGGTAGGTGAGCGGTATGTGATACGCCACCGGGCGATCGCCGGACGTGTCCGTGACGACCATGAACTCGATGCCCACCTCGCCCTGCGGGTCGTCCAGCCGGAAACCGCCGGCCTTGGTCAGTGCCGGCTCACGCGTCGAGCCGCGGTACCACGACTGCGAGGGAAGCCAGGCCGCGAGAAGCTCCAGCTTGCCGGGCGTCATGGTGGTGTTGTGGATGACAGCCATGCCCCGTCAACTTCCCCCGTGACCCTGCTGTTCCCGCACCGGGCGGCGGCGCCCCGGGTCTCAACCGTCAGGGGTGGCCCGCGGCCGGGTGCACCCGCTCGCCAGGACAGGCCCGTACCCGTCCACGGCCGCGAGTGACCCTGCGGGACGCCCGCGTGTCCCTCATGCCCCACGGCTCCGGCGATCCTCCAGCGCGCGAAACCACCATCGAGGCCGACAGGTTTTCGCCAGTGCGAGGAGCGGGAGGGGGCGCGGCCCATGAGTGGCGGCACGCTCGTCGAGGGAATCCGGGATCAGGCGCGCCGCGCACCGCAGGCGGCGGCGCTCGTGTGGCACGGCGACGAGATCAGCTACGGCGCCCTGTGGCGGCGCGCCGAGCGGGAGAGGGCCCGCGTCGCGGACACGCCCGGCCGGGGGCCCGTCGGCGTCCCGGCCGTCAAGTCGCCCGACACGATCGCCGTGGTCCTCGCCTGCCTGCTGGAGCGCCGCCCGGTGCTGCTGCCGTCGGCGACGCTCGGCAAGGACGTGACGGAGCAGCTGTACGAGCAGGCCGGTGCCGTCCCCCTGCCCGACAAGCCGGACGACCGGCCTGCTGCCACGGCGTACGGCAAGACGTACGACACGGCCGACGACACGCCGGACGTCACCCCCGTCGGCCGGAGCGACACGCCGGCCCCCGACCCCGCCGCGCCCGCGCTGCTGCTGACCACCTCCGGGTCGACCGGGCTGCCCAAGATCGTGCCCATCTCCACCGGCGCGATCGACCGGTTCAGCGCCTGGGCCGCCGGCGCGTTCGGGATCGTGCCCGGCACGAACGTCCTCAACTACGCGCCGCTCAACTTCGACCTGTGTCTGCTCGACGTGTGGACCACCCTCGCCCACGGCGGACGTGTCGTCCTCGTCGACCCCGACCAGGCCATGAGCGGCCGGCATCTGCTGGAGACGCTGGACCGCCACGACATCCACGTCGTCCAGGCCGTGCCCATGTTCCACCGCCTGGTCACCGACGCCGCCCGCGAACAGGGCATCACCGCCCTGCCCGCCGTGCGCCACGCGATGACGACCGGCGACGCCCTGCCCGGGCCGGTCCTGGCCGAACTGCCGGCCCTGTTCCCGAACGCGCGGCTGCACAACATCTACGGCTGCACCGAAACCAACGACAGCTTCGTACACGAGATCACTGACGCGCAGGCCGAATCCGGCGCGCCGCTGCCGCTGGGCCGTCCGCTGCCCGGCGCCGACGCGCTCGTCGTCACCGACGGCGGCGAAGTCCTGGAAGGCCCCGGCAGCGGCGAGTTGTGGGTCACCACACCGTTCCAGACCGACGGCTACCTCGGCGCGGCCGCCGCCCGGCCCGTGTTCGTGCCCCACCCCACCGGCGCCGACAACCGGCGCTGGTACCGCACCGGCGACCTGGTGCACCGCAGCACCGACGGCGTCCTGACCCTCGCCGGCCGCACCGACTTCCAGGTCAAGGTCCGCGGCGTGCGCATCAACGTCCAGGAGGTCGAGCACGTCCTGCTCGCCCACCCCGACGTCAGTGAGGCCGCCGTCCTGGCCCTGCCCGACCCGGTGGCCGGCCGGCTGCTGCACGCCGTGGCGCGCCGCACCCCGGGCAGCACGCTCAACAGCCTGACACTGCGCGGATATCTGGCACGCGGCCTGCCGAGAGCCGCCATTCCCTCGGCGCTGCGCTTCACCGACGAGCCGCTGCCCAGGACCTCCACCGGCAAGGTCGACCGCGACCGTGTCGTGAAGGACCACTTCACCAAGGAGAACTGACATGCCCCACGCCCAGGCTCAGGCCCAGGCCATCAAGGAGTTCCTCGTCGAGGAGTTCCTGCCCGACACGCCCGCACAGGAACTGGACGACCACCACGACCTGCTGGAGGGCGGCGTCATCGACAGCCTCGGCCTGCTCAAGGTGATCGCCTGGCTGGAGGACCGCTACGGCATCAACACCGACAACGTGGACCTGGACCCGGAGTCCTTCCACTCCGTCGCGGCCATCGAGGCGTTCGTCGCCGAGGCCACCCGCGCCCGGGCGGAGGCCGCGTAGTCATGCACGACGCCGTCGCCGCCCTGATCGCCCAGGACCGGCCCGTCGAAGCGCCCCAGTGGCACTCGTTCTGGGACCGGCTGGGCGACGGCGCGCTGCGCCGGGGCGAGAGCGTGGCGCTGCTCGCGTCCCTGTCCACGCAGATGCCCGGCCGCGCCACCCTGACCGCGCTGCTCGACTCGCTCGCCGAACGCCGCCCCGAACAGGGCGCCGGACGCCCCCATTTCGACGGCGTCGTCAACATCGTCGGCACCGGCGGCGGCCCGAGCACCCTCAACATCTCCACCGCCGCAGCTCTGACCGCCGCCGCGATGGGCACCCGCGTCGTCAAGACCGGCTCCCGCGCCTACACCTCCCGGCTCGGCTCCCTCGACCTCCTCGAACGCCTGGGCATCGAGACGACGTCGTCCTACGAGCAGACCCACGACATGCTCGAGCGGTGCGGTATCGCGTTCGCCGGCCCGTTCGTCTACCCGGCCGAACTGGGCCTGCTCGCCCGCAGCGTGCTGCCGCTCGACATCCGCCGGCTGGGCCGTTTCGTCAACGCCGTCGGCCCGTTCCTCGCCGACATGCCGGTGGCCGCCCAGCTCACCGGCATCTCCGATCCCCGGCTCGTCACCGGTCTGCGGCACGCCGCCGAGCACACCGCCCGCCGCACCGGCCGGTCCGTGTGGCTCGCCACCAACGACACCGGCGCCGACGAACTGATCGGCTTCACCACCAACCTGGTGCGCACCTACGAGGGCGGCGGCGAGGACGAGTTCACCCTCGCGGGCGCCGCACTCGGCCTGCGCCCCGGCGCCCTCTCGGACCTACGGCCGGGCGACGACCCCGTCCAGGACGTCCTGGATCTGCTCGCCGGCCGCGGCCGGCCGGCCGCCGAGGACGCCGTCTGCCTCAACGCGGCGGCCCTCGCCGTCGCCGGCCGTCTCACCGGCGACTGGCACCAGGCCCTGCGCGGCGCCCGCGCGGTGGTGACCGACGGCTCGGCCCTCGCCCTGGTCGACCGGCTGCGACGCGCCACGGAGGTGGCCCATGTCTGACCCCCGCCCCGCCCCCGGCACCGGCGACCCCCGCCCCGCCCCCGGCACCGGCGACCGCCGCCCCGCCCCCGGCGGCCCGGGCCCCGACGCCGACGGCTTCTTCACCCGCGTACGGCCCGGCCGGCCCGGCCTGGCCCTGTTCCTCAACGCCGGTGACCCGCCGCTGGAGCGGCTGCCCGACCTGGCCGCCCTGCTCGACGAGAGCGACGTCGACTGCCTCGAACTGGCCGTCCCGTTCCCCGGCTCCGTCACCGACGGGCCCGTCATCCGCGCCTCCGCCGACCGGGCACTGGCCGCCGGCACCGACCTGCCCGCCGTCCTCGCCACAGTCGCCCGCATCCGCCCCGGCCTGAAAAACCTGCGCATCGCGCTGCTCGCCGACTTCAGCCACACCGTCAAGGGCACCGCCCCCGGCGACTTCGCCGCCGCCGTGCGCGACGCGGGCTGCGACGGGCTGCTGCTGCACGGCGTGCCGCCCAGGCTACGAGGCGCCCACTACGAGGCCGCGCACACCGCAGGGCTGCCGCTGGTCACCACCTGCTACGCCGTCTCCAAACCCGACGCCGTCGCAGAGGCCGCCGCACACGCCTCCGCCTACCTGTACCTGGTCGCCCACTACGGCCGCAGCGGCACCGCCGCCGCCCTCGACCGCGACCGGCTCGCCCGCTCCATCGCCGACCTGCACGCCACCGCCTCCGTGCCCGTCGCCGTCGGCTTCGGCGTCAAGTCCCGCGCCGACATCGCGCTGTTGGAGGAGCTCGGCGCCGATGCCGCCGTCGTCGGCAGCGTCGGCGTGGCCCGCATCGCAGACGCCCTGGCCCAGGGCCGCGACCCCGTCGAGGAGTTCGGCTCCTTCGTGAGGGAGCTGCGCGGCCGGTGAACGACCGGAGCGAACACCACCGTTCGAAGGGAGAACCAGCATGATCGTCCGCAAGCTCGACGAGGTCACCTGTGTCGACTGGGGCAACGGCCTCAGCCGCAGATTCCTCACCCAGGCCGACGGTGTCGGCTACACCGTCACCGACACCATCGTCCGGGCGGGCACCAAGTCCCGCCTGGAGTACCGCAACCACCTCGAGAGCTGCTACTGCATCGAGGGCAGCGGAGAGGTGATCGACAGCGACGGCGTCGCCCACCCCATCACCCCCGGCACCCTGTACGCCCTCGACCGGCACGACGCCCACTGGCTGGTGGCGAGCCCGCACGAGGACCTGCGGCTGGTGTGCATGTTCACGCCCGCGCTGCGCGGCGACGAGAGCCACAACCTCGACTCGCCCGAGTTCTCCCACTACTGATGATCGACGTCACGAAGGACCAGCAGGCCCTGCGCGACGGCCTCGCGCCCCTGCTCGCCGACCTCGACGCAGGGCACATCGAACGGGACGCGGCGGCCGAGTTCCCACGCGACGCGTGGCGGCGGCTGGCCGCCGCGGGCCTGTTCGGGCTGCCCTTCGACGAACAGTACGGCGGCCTCGGCCAGTCCCTGACGACCACCATGTACGTCCTGGAGGGCCTGGGGGAGGGCTGCCGCGACGCCGGACTGAACTTCTCCGCCTGCACCCACCTGGTCTCCGTCGGCGTACCGTTGCACCGCTTCGGCTCCGAGGCGCTCAAGGAGCGCTTCCTGCCCGGCGTCTGCACCGGCGAACTGATCGGCGCGCACGCCATCAGCGAACCCGACAGCGGTTCCGACGCGCTGGCGATGCGCACCCGCGCGGTACGCGACGGCGACGCCTACGTCCTGAACGGAAGCAAGGCGTTCGTCAGCAACGGACCCGTCGCCGACGTGTTCACCGTCTACGCCCGCACGAGCGACCGCCCCGGGCCGCTGAGCATCACCGCCTTCCTCGTCGACGCCGACACCCCGGGCCTGACCCGCGGCCGGCCACTGGCCAAGATGGGGCTGCGCACCTCCCCGCTGTGCGAACTGTTCCTCGACGACTGCCGCGTCCCGGCGGACCGGGTGATCGGCCGGCCCGGCGGCGGGTTCCTCGTCCTGGACCACGTGATGCGCTGGGAGATCCTGTGCTCCTTCGTCATCAACGCGGGCGAGATGAAAAGCCGCCTGGACGCCTGCGTCCAATACGCCACCACCCGCACCCAGTTCGGCCAGGCCATCGGCTCCTACCAGGCCGTCTCCCACAAAATCGTCGACATGGCCACCGACGTGGAGACCTCCCGCCGCTGGCTGTACGAGACCGCCCGTCGGATGAGTGCCGGCGAGAACGTCACCCGCGACATCGCCATGACCAAACTCGTCACCAGCGAGGCCAACGTCGCCTCCGCCCTCGCCGCCGTGCAGATCTTCGGCGGCAACGGCTACATGGCCGAGTACGGCATCGAGAGCCAGCTGCGCAACGCCGTCGCCGGAACGATCTACTCGGGCACCTCGGAGACCCAGCGCAACCGCATCGCCGCACTCCTCGGCCTGTGACCCGCCCGACCATTGGAAGCTGCCTTGACGACGACCTCCCTGAGCACCGGTGCCCTCGCGGCCACCGAATTCCTCGACCACACCAGCGACCAGGTGCGCGCCTTCGTCGCCGACGCGCTGCCGCCCGGCGCCACCACCCCCACCGAACAGGCCGTCGCCCTCTACTACGCCGTCCGCGACCAGGTCCGCTACGAGGTCTACGGCGCCGACCTGACCCGCGAAGGACTGCGCGCCTCCGCCGTCGCCGCCACCGGCTCGGGCATGTGCCTGCACAAGTCGGTCCTCTACGCGGCCGGCCTGCGCTCCCTGGGCATCCCCGCCCGGCTCGTGCTCACCGACGTACGCAACCACCTCGCCTCCGACAAACTCGTCAGCCTGCTGGGCGGCGACGTGTTCCACCAGCACTGCCTGACCTCGCTGCGCCTCGAGGGCCAATGGGTGCGGGCCACACCGGTGTTCAACAAGACCCTGTGCAGGCTGTACCGGATGGCGCCGCTCGACTTCGACGGCACCACCGACAGCGTGCACCACCCCTTCGATTTGAAGGGCCGCCGCCAGATGGAGTTCCTGCGCTTCCACGGCGAGTTCGACGACCTTCCCTACGAAGCCGTCCTCGCCGACCTGCGGGCCGCACACCCCGGCCTGTTCCGAGGCGGCGACGACCGCTTCGCCGCCGGCTCCCTGGTACGCGACGCCGACCGGACGGCGGCCGCCTGATGCTCGTCAAGTTCTGCGGCGCCACCACCACCGCGGAGGTCGACGCCGTCGCCGCCTCCGGCGCCGACCTGATCGGCCTGTGGCACCAGGTGCCGGGCGGCCACGCCGACCTGACCCTCGACCAGCTCGCCGCGCTGTCGGCCCGGGCCCTGAGCGCGGGCCTGGCGCCGGTCCTGGTCACCTTCTCCGCCGACTCCGAGCAACTGGCGGCGGCCGTGCACGCGGCCGACGTTCCCTGGGTCCAACTGCACGGCTTCCAGCCCCCCGGCGTGCTGCGCGCCCTGCGCGCGAAATGCCCCGACGGCCTGAAGATCGCCAAAGTGCTGCACGTACGCGACGACACCTGCCTGGAAGGCCGGCTCACCGCCGCCTACGAGCGGGCCGGGGCCGACTGCTTCCTGTTCGACGCCGTCACAGGCGACGGCCGCGTCGGATCCACCGCCCAGCGCCTCGACGACACCACCGTCACGAAGCTGGCGGACGCCACCGGCCTGCCGTTCCTCCTCGCCGGCGGCCTCGGCCCCGACAACCACGGCGACTTCCCCGCCACCACGGCCCATCCCCGCTTCCACGGCATCGACGTCGACTCCGCCGCCCGCGGCGACGACGGCCTGCTCAACGCGCCCCGCGCGACGGCCGTCACCCGCGCCTGGCGCCCCTGAACCGCCGGCCACCCGGCGGCCCACGGGCCTGCCGCCCGGCCTCCTCACTGTCGCGCACGCGCGAAGACCGACCGTCGTCCCGCCCCGGACCGGCCCGACCCGCTCGCGCGCTTCCCCCTCCGCTGCGGCCCCACCCCGCGGAAGCGGACCGGACCGTCTGCTCCGGCGCGGCATCACGGCGAACCCGGGGCGGCAGCCCCTCCAGTGGCAGCGTCAGCCCCCCGGGGTCATGGTGGGGGGTGCGAAGGCCTTGGTACCGGCGAGACACCGGCCGGTCCGAGGGGCGGACTCCTTGCAGACAGGGGCCAGGACTCGAGACAGCGTCTCCGCTGCGAGCAGGCCGTTGAGCCGTCCCCGGTCCGCCGTCCTGAGCCTTCGGCCGGTCCGCCACCCCTGCCACTTCACCGGTGCCCCGCGCCCGGCACGGACCGCGCAGGAACGCCGTCGTCTGCCACGGCCACGGGAGGTCGACCATGCACACGATCAGGACGGGACTGGCGGCAGGCCTGATGGGTCTCGCCGCGCTGGGCCTCTCGGCCCCGGCAACGACCGCCGCCGAGAGCGTGACGGTGGCGCCCACCACGGTCTGCGGAACGGACAGCGCCTCCGGACTCACGGTGTCGGCCGACCGGGCCGAGACGTGTGCCACCGCGCTGCAGGTGGCGGGCGCCTACACCCAGGTCTGGCACAGCACAGGGGGCGCAGCCACGACCGTCCACGCGCAGGGAGCCACGTGGAGCTGTCAGGAGCTCCAGGGCGACCCCAACCCCTATCAGGCATGCGTCAACACACGTGACAGCGGTCAGCGGGTCACACTCACGTCCTGACCCTTCCCTATCCACACCTGGAGGTCTCGCATGGTGTCCATTCGTCTGCCGGCGGTCGCGGCCGGTACCGCGGTGATCCTGGCGCTCTCCTCAGCGGCCTACGCCGCGCCCCTCCCCACGCAAGACGCCTGCGCCGTAGCGCTGGCGGCCGCCGAGAGGGCGGAAAGCGACTACGACGCGCTGATGAAGGACCTCCGGGACCGCATCGCGCAAGGCGGGAACCCGGACGCCTCCGAGTTGCAAGCGCTCGCGGACGCCGAAGCGCAGCGCAACGCCATAGCCTCCCAGGCCCAGCGAATCTGCGGCCCCTGACCGAGCCCCCTCGGGCAGGCCCGACACCACACACGCGAGCGCCCCGTGCCGGTTCACCTCCGGCTCCGGGGCGCTGCAACGCGTGAGGTTCTGCAAGCTGTCAGGCCCGCCCGCCGCGCGGCGTGGTGCGGCGGCCGCGCGCGGTGCGGCCCCACGGCTTGTAGACGGAGACCACCGCGGCGACCGTCAGCAGCGCGAACAGCACCGGCACGCTCCACAGCAGGAAGTCCGCCGGCCAGCCCGGCTTCGGCGGCGCGCCGCCCGCCTTCGCGGTGTTCTCGGTGGCCTGCATGACGATCGGGTGGATCACGAACCACGCGAAGATCGTCATGAACAGCGTGATCACCCACTTGACGACGATCCACCAGTGCAGCAGCAGGCCCCACTTGGTACCGCACGACAGCAGGATGCCGGACAGCGCGGCGGTGATGCTGAACACCGTGACGCAGGTGTCGTCGAAGACATACATCGCGTAGTAGACGCCCTTGGCGACCGCGGCGTCCTCGGTGGTGTAGCCCATCACGGCCAGCACCGCCATCGCCAGGGACAGACCGACCCAGCCCACGGAGGTGACGACGTGGATGGCGAGCGTCAACTTGCGTGCTCTGCGGGAGAGTTCGAACTTCTTCTTGGTCCTGCCCCGCTTGGTGGGGGACTGGCCTACTGCGGTGGCGGACAAGGCGGCGACCTTTCGTGGGGGACGAAGGGGGGACGAGGGGGAGTGGGGCGGCCCGGTGGGCCGGGGCCCGCACGAAGGCTCCGCAGCCGCCGGGACAGGTCCGGCGCGCGCACGGACGCATGCAGGCGAGGCCCTCCGCCGGCAGCATCCCCGCCGCCGCTCGAGAACGACTCGAGCGCCCTCCCGCCCGCCTCCCGCCTCCGGACACGTTCCAGCCAGTCTCCAAGGGCCCTCCAGCCGGTCTGTTCAGCCTTGCACCACCAAGGTCCGAGGAGTCTCGGGGAAGCCGAGACCGACAGGGTGGAGCAGGCGTGACAGTTCTGGTGACAGGAGCGACAGGATCCGTCGGCCGGCATGTGGTCGACCACCTCGTGGCGGCGGGGCAGCAGGTGCGGGCCCTGACACGCAACCCGGCGACCGCGGGGCTTCCCGACGGCGTCGAGGTGTTCGCAGGCGACCTCGAGCAGCCGCAGACGCTGCGCGCGGCCCTCGACGGCGTCGAGCGCCTCTACCTCTTCCCCGTTCCCGAGACCGCACAGGAGGTCGTCGCCCTCGCCAAGGAGGCCGGTGTGCGGCGCATCGTCGTGCTCTCCTCGTCCTCCGTGCTCGACACCTCCGGTGACAACCACAGCGGTGAGCACCACCGCGCCGTGGAGCGCGCCGTCGAGGAGTCCGGCATCGCGTGGACCTTCGTACGGCCCGACGAGTTCGCCACCAACCTGCTGTGGAAGTGGGGCCACTCCATCCGCACCGAGGGCGTCGTGCGCACCCCTTACGGCGGCGCGCCGCGCGTCCTGATCCACGAGGCCGACGTCGCCGCCGTGGCCGCCGCCGCGCTCGTCGAGGACGGCCACGCCGGCCGGGCGTACGTCCTGACCGGACCGCAGGCCATCACCCAGGCCGACCAGGTGAAGGCGATCGCCGCCGCCACCGGCGCCCCGATCACCTTCGAGGAGATCACCCCCGACCAGGCACGCGAGCAGATGGGCCACTTCATGCCGCCGCCGGTCGTCGAGATGATCCTCGGCTATCTCGCCGACGCGATGGACAACCCGCCCGTCCCCGTCGACACCGTCGAGCGCGTCACCGGCCGCCCGGCCCGCACCTTCGCCCAGTGGGCGGCCGACCACGCCGGCGACTTCGCCCCCCAGCGCGAGACGGTGGCGGCGTGAGCACCGCCACCGGCCCCGCCGCCACCGACGAGCGGACCGCGGCGGACACCAAGCCCGCCGCCACCGCCGCCACCGGCTCCGCCTCCCACGGCAACGCGCACGTGCAGCTCACCGGCAGCGGCCGGCCCGAGGACCACGTCGTCGCCGGCCGGGGCACGCGCCCCGTCGCCGGCCGCGGCAAGGTCGTCGTCCGGGTCGAGGCCGCCGGCGTGTCCTTCGCCGAGGTGCAGATGCTCCAGCACCTGCACCCCTTCCCGCCCAAGTTCCCCTTCGTGCCCGGCTACGACCTGGTCGGCCGCGTCGTCGAGACCGGCGAGGGCGTCACCGGATGGCAGAGTGGCGACCGGGTGGCCGCCATGCCCCGGCACGGCGCCTGGCAGGAGTACGTCGAGGTGCCCGCCAAGGCCCTCGCCGCGGTACCCGAGCACCTCGACGCGGCCGTCGCCGTCTCCCTGATCACCAACGGGGTCACGGCCTACCAGATGCTGCACCGGCTCACCGCCCTGGCCCCCGGATCCACCGTCCTGGTGCACGGCGCCAGCGGCGGCGTGGGCACCCTGCTCACCCAGCTCGCCGTCCACGCCGGGCTGCGTGTCATCGGCACCGCCTCGCCCGCCAAGCACGACGCCGTCCGCGCGCTGGGCGCCGAGCCGCTCGACTACCGCACCCCCGATCTGCCCGCCGCGGTACGGGAGTCGGCGCCCGACGGCGTCGACGCCGTCTTCGACCACATCGGCGGCCGCGGCCTCGACGCCGGCTGGGCGATGCTCGCCGACGGCGGCACCCTGGTCTCCTTCGACTCCTCGGTGGCCGGCTACCGGCCCGGCCAGTGGTTCCGGCCGCACGTGCCCGCGCTGCGCCGCACCGCCGCCCGCTGGATCGCGGCCAAGCTCCGCCTCACCCGCGGCCGCCGCCAGACCATGTACTACGTCAAGCCCGGCGACGACTTCCGGGCCGACCTCGCCGCCCTGTACCGGCTGGTCGACGAGGGCGTCCTGCGGCCCGAGATCGCCGGCCGTCACCCGCTGACCGAGGCCCCGGCCGCCGTACGCGCCCTGCTGGACGGCACCACCGTCGGCAAGCACGTCCTGATTCCCTGACACCCGGTAAGGATCCGCATCCCATGACCGCAACACTCGCCGAGCAGCCCGCCCTCAGCGTCCAGGAGCGCAACAAGCAGATCGCGCTCGACTGCGCCGCCGCCTGGAACCGCTGGGACCTGGACGGCATCTTCACGCACTGGTCGCCGGACATCAGGCACTTCTCCGAGGACCGCCCGGTCGACTCCGAGCTCATGAAGGCCGCGATGCGCGGCGGCCTCGCCGCCTTCCCCGACCTGCACCTGGACGTCAAGAGCGCCGTCTCCGAAGGCGACCGCGTCATCCTGCGCATCACCGTGACCGCCACCCACCTCGGCGACTTCTTCGGCAAGGCCGCGACCGGCAAGAAGGTCACCTGGTTCATGCTCGAGGAACTGCGCTTCGACGACGCCGGAAAGATCATCGAGCACTACGACGTGTTCAACTACCTGCCCATGCTCAAGGAGCTGGGCTTCGTCGACCAGAGCGTCCTGGGCGGCTGACCCCGCCCGCACCACGGAGGGGGCCGGACCGGGCGCCGACACGGTCCGGTCCTTCGCGGCGGGTCCACCCCCGAAGGCGGTGTTCCGTCAGACGTCCTGGGCGGGCAGGAGCACCTCCGCCCGCTGCCTCACTTCCTGGACCTCGGGCACATGCCGGTACCGGTCCAGCCGGACGTGCATGCCGTTCGTGGCTTCCGTGATCTTCACGGATCGGATGCCCTCCGCGCAGTCCAAGAACGCCGTCCACGTGGACAGCGCCGCGTCGAGGTCGCCTTGCCGTAGCTGAACCTGACCCAGGTCGGCGAGGACGATCGCCCGGCTGCGACGACGATCGAGCCCGTGGATCTCCAGCGCCTGGTGCAAATGCACCGTCGCACCGTCCATATCGCCGAGTCGGGACAGGATCATCCCCGAGTGGTGGGCCCACCGGCCGATGCTGAAGTGCGACGCCCAGGAGTCACCGGGCGGGGCGTCCGGCATCTTCTCGATCGCAGTCTGAGAGGCCGCCAGCGCCCGGGTGGCAAGCCGCCGGTCGCCGTCCAGCGCGGCCGCGTCCGCCAACGTCGTCTGGTAGTAGGACACAGCTCGAGGGTCGTCGAGCGTCTGGGCCTCCTCCACGCACCGCTCGGACAGCCGCAGCGCCACTGCGTGGTACCTCGGACCCAGCTCGATCGCCTGCACCGCCAGACCGCGCAGAGCCGTCGCGGCAAGCTCGGACTCGCCGGCTTCCGCCGCGAGCCGGTAGGCGTGTGCGTAGTACCGCTGAGCCAGGCCTTCGTTGCCCTCGTCTTGAGCCATCCAACCCGCGAGGTGCACGAGTTGGGACGTCTCGGCGAACAGGGCCCGGCCGATCCTCTCCGTGTACGCGCCTTCCAGCCACGGGCCGACGTCCTCAGTCAGGTAGCGCACGGCCAGGTGCCGCGCGTGGCCACCACCCAGCTCGGCCGCCGCATCGCCGAGAGTCTTCGTCATCTGCCGGATTGCGGCCACTTCGCCGATCCCGACCCGCACGGCACCGGTCCGGTTGACCCGCCGCGTGATGCTCTCCGGGTCCGGCAAGTTCAGAGCGGCGAGGGCGTATGCGCTCGTCGCGGCGAGGAAGTTCCGCCGAAGCACGTCGCTCCTTCCCAACTCGAGGACTGACGCCACGGTATCCACGTCCGCGCCCGTGGGCCCGACAGATTGCACGGCCTGCACCGACTCCGCGTCCAGGCCGAGGACATCGACGATGTACGGCAGCCAGTAAACCGGGGTGCGGCGGCCAGCCATCCACCGCCGGGCCGACTGCCGGTCCAGCCCGTGCGGGCCCCGCCCTTCGGCGATCCCTAACTCGCGCGCGAGCTTGGTCGGTCCCCAGCCGCGTGCCTTGCACGCCTGCCGGATCAGCTCGCCGATCTCCGGGATCTCGGGCACCTCCGCCCCCTCCTCCGTAGCCGGAGGACGTGCGGGCCCTCACGGCTGGCCTACACGGGCCTACAGCTGGTCTACAGCCTGGCACCTCCTCACCGTCCGTGCTTGGCCGTTGACTCAACACCACACCGAAGACTCGACGGCATCGAACGGAAAAGGTGGCCACCCCGTGTACCCCACCGAAAGCATCCAGGCTTTCCCAACACGCTTGTCCCAAGAGCCCCTTACCCCGGCCGTCATGGCCGCTGACGTCCGCCTCGCGCTCGACCTCGCGAACGGCCGTGCCACGGGCGAGGCCGCCGACGCGGTCCGCGCCCGGCTACGGACCTACATCGTCGCCCTGGCGGATGGGGCCGACCTTCACGCGGCCGGCCTTACCGACCTCCGCGCCCGCGACATTGCGACGAACACCGTCCGGCACGCTCGCGCGGTTGCCCAGGACGAGGCGCACGACCTGGCCGCGAACCTGCGGCTGCTCGCAAAGTCCGTCGACCACCTGTCCCGCTACGCGGCCGCCGCCCAGCAGCGGAGCCGGTGGTGAGCCGGGCCGCACCCCATTCACGGCCGGGCCTGGTTCCGGCCCTGCTGGGGCTGCTCGTGCCCCCGCGCGACCCGGTCGACGCCACCTGAACCCCCGGCTCCGGCATCCAGAACGGCGCGCGACGCGGCAGGACTGTTGCGTCGATCGGAGCCGGCAGCTTCAGCGCCACTCCGCCGAACGGGCGGAGTGCGTCACAACGAAACGAAGGAGACCCATGTTCGTTCACTCCGACCGCCTGCCCGCCAGCGGCCCGGTCCCGCAGGCAACCGTCACCCCGCGCCCGTGGGGCGTGAGCCGTATGGCGCCGTACCCCACCGCCGCGCCGGAGTACGCCAGGGTGGCGCTCGACCCGGCCACCCAGACCGCCGTCTTCTACGACCGCTCCGACCAGGTCATGGAGATGCCCGGCCACGGCACCAGCACCGGAACCTCTCCGTCCACGGGCACCAGCCCTGATGGTCAAGCGGGAAGCAGCGACACCGACCAGGGGAGCGACGGGGACCAGTGATCGACCCACGTCCGGTGTCGGTCGTCACCAGCCTGCACGACCCCACCGCCGACGTGGTGATCAGCGAGCTGCACGACCGGGGTGTCCCGGTCGTGCGGCTCGACTCGGGGGACTTCCCCGCATCACTGTCGGTGGAGGCAGAGATCAGCTCGCAGGGCCTTCAGGGCCGCCTTGTCACCCCGTCCCGTACCGCCGATCTCGCCAACATCCGGTCCCTGTACTACCGCCGCCCGACCGGGTTCGCCTTTCCGCATCTCAGCGGGCAGGACGCGCGGTTCGCCGTCACCCAGGCCCGGTACGGCCTCGGCGGGGTGCTGGCGTCGCTGCCCGGCTGCCTCTACGTCAACCATCCGCACCGGATCGCGGACGCGGAATTCAAGCCCTCCGGACTGGCCGCAGCAGTTGCGGTCGGCTTTCTGGTGCCGCCCACACTCATCACCTCGAACCCGGACGCGGCCAGGGCGTTCGTGAAGCAGCATGGCTCTGTCGTCTACAAACCGCTGCACAATCCCGTGTACCTGGTCGATGGCGTCTCGTCCGTTGTCAAGGTCGCCGAGGTCGCCGCAGAGGACATCGACGACAGCGTGACCGGTACGGCGCACCTGTTCCAAAAGCGCGTCCCCAAGACCGGCGACGTACGCGTGACCGTCATCGGCTCCAAACTGTTCTGCGTCCGGATCGACTCCGACCTCCTGGACTGGCGCACCGACTACAGCCGCCTGACGTACACCCCCGTGGAGGCACCTCCGGACATCGAACGGCCACTCCACCACTACATGGACCACTTCGGACTCGTCTTCGGGGCTTTCGACTTCTGCGTAGGCGAAGACGGGCGATGGTGGTTCCTGGAGTGCAACCCCTCCGGCCAGTGGTACTGGCTGGAGCCAGAAACCGGTCTGCCGATGTGCGCAGCCCTGGCCGACCTGTTGGAGAGGAAGAAGTCGTGACCGACCAAGCCCAGCAGCTCCGCAATCAGCTCGTCGACACGCTGACGGCCAACGGCAGCGTGCGCACGGCGCCGTGGAAGCAGGCCGCGGAGGCGATCCCGCGGCACGGCTTCCTCCGCGGCGGGTTCTTCCGCCGGGTGGACGGAGCCGGGCCCACGGCATGGGCGCCCGTCATGGAGGGCGAGGACGACTGGCTCGAGGCCTGCTACCGGGACGAGTCGCTCGTGACCCAGATCGCGGGAACCATCGTGCCGGCCGACATCCGCGGCCAGATCATGCGCCAGCCCACCAGCTCCAGCACCCTTCCCTCCCTCGTCCTGCGCATGCTGGAAGACCTCCACGTCGAGCCGGGAATGAAGGTGCTCGAGATCGGCACCGGCACCGGATACTCAACCGGGCTGCTCACCAGGCGACTGGGCGAGCAGAACGTCACCTCGATCGAGTACGACGAGGACGTGGCCTCACGGGCACGAACAGCCCTCGCCCGGCTGGGCCTGCACCCGACGCTCATCAGCGGCGACGGACTGCTCGGCTACGCCGACGGGGCTCTGTACGACAGGATCATCGCAACGTGCGGTGTCCACACCGTGCCGGTGGCCTGGATCGAACAGACCCGGCCCGGTGGGATGATCCTCACCACCGTCGGTGGATGGCTCGGCTCTTCGGAGCTCGCACGCCTGACCGTCCACGACGACGGCACCGCGTCCGGGCCTCTGCTCAGCGGGCAGGTCGGCTTCATGCTCGCCCGTCCGCACACACCGCCCCCGCTGGGCCTGCTTCCCGACCTCGGCGCGGGCAAGGAACGCGAGACGCTCATCGGGGCCGAGGTCCTGAGCGACTGGACGGCCCGCTTCATCGTCCAGTTCGCCGCACCGCACGCGCAGCGCCTGACGATGGAACGCGACGGGCACACCGAGGACGTTCTGATCGACGTCGAATCCGGGTCATGGGCCGCCCTTTACCAGGATGACGGCCGCTGGATCGTGCGACAGGACGGTCCCGGCACCCTCTGGGACACTGTCGAGGAGATGCTCGGCCGCTGGCACGCCGCGGGCAGGCCGGTGGCCGAGGACCTCACCGTGCACCTCACCCCGCGGGGTCAGACCCTCCGCTGGTAGCACCAGGCCGGCCCCGCTCGTCTTCGCCCGTGGTGGAAGAGCGGGGCCTCGAGCCCGGAGGAGACCCCAACGTTTGGGCAGTGCAGAGCCCGGACCGTCGATACGGTCCGGGCCCCTTCTGCCGTACGACCCAGAGGCCGCTCAGAGCTCCAGCGACTTCAGGTACGCCGCGAACGACAGCAGCCCCGGATGCTCGGCGCGCAGCGCCGCGATGTCCGCCCGGTAGCCGTGCTCCTGGAACCACTCGAACATCAGCGAGATCTCCGGCGCGTTGGGGATGTACGGGTTGCCCGCCACCGCGTCCAGCGGCAGTTCCTCGAACCTGGCCGGCAGGCCCGTACGCGCAGCGAACGCCTCGGCGACCTGCGTCGCGCTCAGCTCGTCGCCCGCCAGCTCCACCGACCGGCCCAGGTACTTCGCGGGCTGCTCGAAGGCCTCGGCGGCGAAGAAGCCGATGTCCTCCACGGCGATGAACTGCACACGGGTGTCCGGCTTCAGCGCCAGCTGCACCACCAGCGTCCCGTCCACGTTCTGCGGGCCGTGCGCGGCGAAGTTGTCCATGAAGAACGACGGACGCAGCACCGTCACCGGCACACCCAGCTCCTGCAGGTACCGCTCGATGTGCCGCTTCGACTCGAAGTGCGGTACACCGCTGTGCCGTTCCGCGCCGCCCACCGAGCTGTACACCACGTGCGCCACGCCGGCCGCCTTCGCCGCCCGCGCCACCGCGCGGCCCTGGCGGACCTCGCCGCCCAGCCCCTTGGGGGTCATGAACGTCTGCACGGAGAACACGCCGTGCACGCCCTCCATGGCGGAGCGCAGCGACGCCTCGTCGTCCAGGTCGCCGCGCACCGGCGTCACCCCGAGGTCCGCCAGCGCCCGTGCCGCCTGCGCGTCCGGGTCGCGCACCAGTGCCGCCACCGTGTGCCCGCGGCGCAGGAGTTCACGTGCGGTGGCCCCGCCCTGCAGGCCCGTCGCACCGGTCACCAGGATCGTGCCGTCGATCGCCGCGGTCATACCGCCACCTCCTGGGCGGCGAACAGCGCCGCGTTGGCGGCGGCCCACTGCCGGTAGGTGCGCGGCTCGCGGCCCGTCAGCTCCCGCACAGCACTCGTGGGCTTCGCCCACGGCACCTCGGGGCTGTGCAGCGCGGCCACATTGGTCTCCGCGGCCGGGCGGTCGCCGGTGATGCCCGTGAAGACGTCCACGACCTCCTCCTGCGGCGCCACCGAGAAGTCCAGCTCCCTGCCGAGCACCTCGCCCAGGATGCGGGCCTGCTCCTTGGAGGTGAGCACCTCGGAGCCGGTGAGCACATACGCCATGCCGCGGTGACGCTCGTCGGTGAGCGCGGCGACCGCGGCGGAGGCGATGTCGTACTCGTCGATCGGCGCACCGGGGTTGTTGCCGATCCAGCAGCGCACCGCGCCGCTCTCGCGCACGGTCTTGATCCACCACGAGGTGTTGGCGTGGAAGGGGCCCGGACGCAGGAACGTCGTGGCGACGCCGCTGCCCGTGATGGCCTCCTCGGCGGCCCGGTGCTCGTCCGCGATGCCGTGCGGCACCGGGTGCAGCACGCTCGCCGACGACAGGAACACCAGGTGCTCGACGTCCGACGCGGCGGCGGCCGCAGCGATGTTGCGGGCCTCGCCGGCCACATCGCCGGACAGCACCACCAGCGCCGAGGTGACGCCCTGGAAGGCTGCGGCCAGCGACGCGGCATCGGCCGGGCTGCCCGCCACGACCTCCACACCGCCGGGCAGACCGGCCTCCTCGGGGGTGCGGCTCAAAGCACGCACCCGCCGGCCCGCGGCAGCGAGCTGCGTAGCAGCCTCCCGGCCCACCTTGCCGGTCGCTCCGGTGACAAGAATCATGTCAGTCCCTCCAGCCGTTGGGCTCCGGCCACGGCGACCCGAGCTGGCGGTACGTGCCCTGGTAGTCCGGCCAGTCCCGGTGGTCGCGGATCTTGCCGTCGACCAGGCGGATCAGATGGATCTGCTCACCCGAGAAGCGGCGGCCGGTCGGCGCCATGCCCACCAGGTTGCCCACGTGACGGCCGTACAGGACAAGATTGGCGCGCACCCAGTCGCCGCGCTCCTCGATGAGGACCTCCTCCAGGTACGCCTCCTCGGAGAACGTCATCTTCAGCCACTTCACGGCCATCGCGAACGAGTCGGGACCGCGCAGGTCCATGTGCTCCATCGTCGCCGGATTCAGATAATCCGGGTGGATGAATTCCGCGACGTCATCGGTCTTTCCCGTGTTGTACGCCTCCACCATGCGGCGTACCGCCGCTATATGACTGCTCATCGCATTCCCTTTCACGCGGGGGGCCCAGCAGAATTCAGGACACTGGCGATAAGTGTGCGGTGACGAAAGAGGCCGGGCAAGCAGCGAATTGCGGCCGTCGACCGGCTCTCGAACGGTCCTCCACCACGGCCCGTGGAACGCGCCGCAGCATGAGCCGAGCATCCCCACCGCCGCCACCACCCTCGGAGCTGACCCGTGGATACCGCGACCACCTACAAGACGAAAGTCACCGCCGCCTTCAACGGGGCCGCAGCGACCTACGACCGGCTCGGGGTCGAGTTCTTCACCCCCATGGGCCGCCGGCTCGTGCAGCGCGCAGAGCCCCGGCCCGGGCAGCGTGTGCTCGACGTCGGGTGCGGCCTGGGCGCCACCCTGCTGCCCGCCGCCACCCGGATCGGCCCGAGTGGCCACGCGCTCGGCATCGACATCGCGGAGGCCATGATCGACCAGGCCGGCCGCGAGGCCGAGCGCCAGGGCATCGGCAACGTCGAACTGCGCGTGATGGACGGCGAGCACCCCGACCTGCCCGCCCGCACCTTCGACCTCGTCCTCGGCAGCTACAGCGTGATCTTCCTGCCCGACGCCCGCGCCGCCCTCGCCCGCTACGCCGACCTGCTGCGCGACGGCGGCCGTATCGCCTTCACCAGCCCCGTCTTCAGCCGCGACACCTTCCCCTTCCTGCCTCCGCTGTTCAGCCGCTGGATCCCCATGTCGCTGCTGCAGCACCTGCCACCCGCCTGGCACCCCGAGCAGCTCCACCGGCAGCTCCACTCCTGGCTGGAGGACCCCGCCGACCTCGAAGCCGCCCTCCACCAGGCGGGTTTCGAGGCGGTCGACATCGCCGACGAAAGCGTCGAGATGACCGCCGAGAGCGGCGAGGCCTGGGTCGACTGGTCACACACCCAGGGCATGCGGCTGCTGTGGCAGCACCTGCCGGCCGACGAGGCCGCCGCCCTGCGTGCCCGCCTGATCGCCGAACTCGACGCGCTGCGCGAGCAGGACGGCCCGATCCGTATCGACGTCCCCGTCCGCTACGTCACCGCCACCGTCGCCCGCTGACGCCCCGATCGCACACATGGCTGCGGCCCCCGGGAGGATTCCCCAGGGGCCGCAGCCATGTGCACGCGGACCCGGTCAGGTGACCGACAGCGCGCCGTCCACCGCCACGACCGTGCCGTTGGCGTAAGCGGCCTCCGGCCGGGTCAACTGCACGATCCACCAGGCGATGTCCTCGGGCCGGCCGACCCGGCCCGACGGAATGCGCTCCGCCATCTGCGCCAGGAACGCCTCGTAGGCCTCGGCCGGCATCCCGGCCCGCACCCCCACACCGGTGTACACGACACCGGGCGCGACACCGACCGACCGGATCCCGCGCGGCGCCAGCTCGACCGCCCAGGTGCGGGTCAGGAAGTCGAGCGCCACCTTCGCCATCCCGTACACGGAGTTCTCCGGCCAGGCGCGCAGGCCCAGCGAACCCGCCGAGCTGACGTTCACCACGACACCGCCCGTGGCCTCGAGCGCGTCCAGCGCCCGCTGGGTCAAGAACAGCGGCGCGAGCAGGTTCGTGCCCAGCTGGGCACGGACCGATTCCCGCTCGAGACCCTCGAGCCCGCAGAAGGAGGTGACGGCCGCATTGTTCACCAGCACATCAAGCCGGCCGAATTTCTCGAGCGCCGTTTCGACAATGACATTCGGGGCGTCATGGTCGTGAACGTCGGAGGTCAGAACATGAATCCGTTCGTGACCGTCCGCGGTTTCCTTCAGCGTCGATTCACTGCGCCCCACGACGAGAACATGCGCACCGTCGTCGGCGAAAGCGCGGGCGGTCGCCGCGCCGATTCCCGTGCCGCCGCCGGTGACGACGACGGCCTTGCGAACTGCCCCGGCGGGCGTCGTATTCGTCATCCGGGCCTCACGAGCACAGGGCGGTGTTCACACCGCGGATGACGGCCTGCTCGGCCTCCGGGCCGAAGTCCTTGTCACCGATCGTGAACGACAGCTGCACCCGCGCGGACCGGTCGCGGGTGGTGGCCGCGAACGTGGCGTAGCCCGGGATGCCGGCACCGTGACCCCACAGGTCCAGGTCGTCGTCGTTCTCCAGCTTCATGATGCCGAGCCCGTAGCCGATGCCCATCGGCAGGTTCTCGATCATCTCGGGCGGCAGCGGAGTGGTCATCTCGGTGAACTCCGGCTCGTTCAGCAGCTCTCCGCCGAACAGCGCGCAGAAGAACCGGTCCAGGTCCGCGGTCGTGGAGATGATCTCACCCGCGCAGCCCGCCTCCGACGGGTTCATCAGCGTCACGTCGACCGGCTCGCCGCCGATCTGCATGTAGCCGCGGGCGTGCGGCCCGGGGATGTTCGGGTCGTCGCCCGGCAGCGTCGTCTCCGACAGACCCAGCGGCTGGAGCACCCGCTCGGTGATCTCCTCGCGGTACGAGCGACCGGTGATCTTCTTGATGAGCAGGCCGACGATGAAGTAGTTCGTGTTGCAGTACGCGAACTTCGTGCCCGGCTCGAACTCCAGCGGCTTGGCGGCCGCGATCGCGATCAGGTCCTCGGGCTCGTAGTGCTTGTAGCGGTCGCGCAGGAAACGGTCGCCCGGCTTCTGGAACGAGTCCATGTAGTTGTACAGGCCGCTGGTGTGCTGCATCAGATTCCGGATGGTGATCTTCTCGCCGTACGGCAGCAGCCCCGGCAGGTAGCTCTCGACCGTCCGGTCCAGCTCCAGCCGCCCCTCGGCGACCAGTTGCAGCACCACCACGGCCACGAACGGCTTGGTGATGCACGAGATGCGGAAACGGCCGTCCTCCGGCACCGGCCGGTCCGAGCCCAGCTCGGCGATCCCGGAGGTGACGACGAACGAGTTGTCCCCCCGGGCGACCCGGAACTGCACGCCGGCGGCCCCGGCCGCGACCAGCCGGTCCGCTGCGCCCTGCACGGCCTGCTGAAGGGCCGAGACCCCCGGCCGGTCGATCGTCGTCTGCGTCATTGGTGAAACCCCCATCGGGTGACGATTCGGTCCAACGCAGGGCTCGGGACACGACCCAGCTCCGTGCGCAGGCAGTGAGTAACGCGGCCCAACGTGGCCGCCTCCGATGGAGGCGCACCCGCATCCCGCTGGAGCCGTGCTCGCCCCCGACGGCCCACCACGCCGCCCGGGGCCGGCGCTCCGCGCCGCGCCGAGGACCCGTCGAGCGGACTTCGACGGTTTCTCGAGCACGGCCGCACAGCGTGGCACCCGACAACCCGATCGGCCCGCCAGCGCAAAGCCACCCGGAGGAGGCCCGCCGTGCCGCGATTCACCCATCCGGAACTGCCCCTGGATGCACTGCTGCGCCGGGCCGCCGTCCGGGACCCCGACGGCACCGCACTGACCTGCGGGCAGAAGACGCTCACCTACGCCGAACTCGACGCCCGCGCCGACCGCGTCGCCCACTACCTGCAGCACGCCACCGGCCGCCGGGGCACCACCGTCGGCGTCGCCAACACCCTCGACGCCGTCTTCGCCGCCACCTACTACGGCACCAGCCGCAGCGGCCACACCATCGCCCTGGTCAACCCGCTCGTGGGGGAGGGCGCCCTGCACCACGTGTTCACCGCCGCCGCGATCGAGATCGCGTTCGTGCCCTCGGCCACCGCCGAACTGCTCACCAAGATGCGCGAGCGGCTGCCCGACCTGCACACCATCGTCGTCACCGACGCCGACGACGGCGTCGTCCCCGCCGACGCGCTGCCCCTGCACGTCGCCCTCGACGGCGTCCCCGACGGCCCGGCCGGCCTCGGCACCGGACCCGCCGACCTCGACGCGGTCGTGTGCCTGCAGTTCACCACCGGCACCACCGGCCGCCCCAAGGGCGTGCGGCTCACCCATCGCAACCTGGTCGCCAATGCGGCGCAGATCGCCCTCGCCCACCGCCTCACACCGGCGTCCGTCACCCTCAATCACCTGCCGCTGTTCCATGTGATGCACCTCAACTCGGCGGTGTACGCGGGCGCTTCACAAGTTTTGTGCCAAGACGGCGACCCCATCGCCTCCCTCGCCCTGGCCGCCCGCACCGGCGCCACCCACTACTACGGGCTGCCCGCCCGCCTGCACCGGCTCGCCGCCGACCCGCGGCTGACCACATCCCGCGAGGGCATCCCCGCAGCCCCGCGGCTGACGGCCGTCATGTCCGGCGGCACCGCCCTCGCGCCCGCCGCCGCCCGCAGACTCCATGAGGCCCTCGGCGTCCCCGTCATCCAGGGCTACGGAATGGCCGAACTCTCCCCGCTGTGCCACAACCAGAGCATCGAGGACCACTCCCGCAAAGGAGCCGTCGGCCGCCCCCTGCCCGGCACCGAGAGCCGCATCGTCGGCCTCGACTCGCGCGAGGCGGTCGACGTGTGGGCCACCGGCGAGGTCCAGGTCCGCGGCCCGCAGGTGATGGCCGGCTACCTCGACGACGACGAACCCGCCCGCATCGACGCCGACGGCTGGTTCTCCACCGGCGACATCGGCTACGAGGACGCCGACGGCGTCCTGTACCTCGTCGACCGGCTCGGCGACGTCTTCAAGTACGACAACGAACTCGTCTCGCCGACCGCCGTCGAACGCGTCCTCGCCGACGACCCCAGAGTCGCCGAATGCGTCGTCGTCGGCTGGCCCGACGCCGTGCACGGCGCCGTTGTATGGGCTGGCATCGTGCTGCGCGAGACACCCGGCCCCCCGCAGCACGCCGCACACGCCGTCCTGGACGTCCTCGACTCGATCACCGAGAAGGCCAACTCCCGCCTCGCCCACTTCGAACGCATCCGCCGCGTCGAAGCCCTCGACGCCGTCCCGCGCACCCCCACCGGCAAACCCCGCCGCCAGGAACTGCGAAGCCGACTGCGCACCCGCGCCGCCGCGGAAGCCGCCGCCTGACCCGCGGCCCGCCGCACCCGCCCGCCTTGCCCCGTCCCCTTCCCTATCCCTGTCGCAGGAGGCAGACCCATGGTGACCTTCGTCAACAAGCTGACCGTGCACGGCGACCACGACGCCTTCCTGGCCGTCCGCGCCCGCCTCACCGCCTACATGTCCGCCCAGCCCGGCTACATCAGCCACCAGAACCTGCGCGCTCTCGGGGCCGACAACGTGCACCTGGAGATCGCCGTGTGGAACAGCGCCGCCGACCACCGCGCCGCCGTCAGCAGCGACGGCTTCGCCGCCATCGTCGCCGACCTCAAGCCGCTGGTGACCGCCGAGCCGGCCATGTATGTCGACGAGAGCGCCGACACCCCGCTGGAGGCGGCCGGTGTCCGATGACCTGCGGCCCCACGTCCTGGTCGCCGGCGCCGGCCCGGTCGGTCTGACCGCCGCCCACGAACTGGCCCGCCGGGGGCTCGCCGTACGCCTCGTCGACGCCGCCCCCGGCCCCGCCCGCACCAGCAGGGCCGTCGCCGTCCACCCGCGCACCCTGGAAACCCTCGACCAGATGGGCACCGTCGGCCCCGTCATCGAAGGCGGCCGCAAGAACCGGGCGTTCACCATGTTCGCGTCGGGCCGCCGGCTGGTGCGCCTGGACGCGGACTACAGCAGCATGCCGACCCGCCACCCCTACACCGTGATCATCGAACAGACCCGGACCGAGGCCGTCCTGCGCGAGGCCGTCGCCCGGCTCGGCGTCGAGATCGAATGGGGCGTACGGCTGACCGGCTTCGAGCAGGACCGGAGCACGGTACGAGCAACCCTGCGGCACGCCGACGGCACCGACGAGATCTGCGAGACACCCTGGCTCGTGGGCTGCGACGGCGGCCACAGCGCCGTACGCAAACAGCTCGGCCTGCCGCTGATCGGCGAGAGCCGCGACACCTGGATCCTCGCCGACGCCCCCGTACGCACCGACCTCGAACCCGACAGCATCTACTGGGTCCACACCGGCAAACAGGCCCTGATGATGGTGCCCTACGCCCGCCCCGGCCACTGGCGGCTGCTGGACACCGCCCCCGCCACCGCGGACGCGGCCGGCGCCGCCGACCGCATCGCCGCCCGCCTCACCGCCGGCCTCGGCCACCCGGTCCACGTCGGCGACCCCGAGTGGACCTCCGTGTTCACCTTCCAGCAGCGCATGGTGCCCCGCATGCACGACGGCCGCGTCTTCGTCGCCGGCGACGCCGCCCATGTGCACAGCCCCGCCTCCGGGCAGGGCATGAACACCGGCATCCAGGAGGCGTACAACCTCGCCTGGAAACTCGCCATGGTCCACCACGGCCACGCCCCCGCACAGCTCCTGGACACCTACAGCACCGAACGCGTCCCCATCGGCAAGGCGCTCCTCGGCTCCACCCGCACCGCCACCTTCCTCGTGGCGCTCAAGAACGCCCTCGCCTCCCTCGCCCTGCCCGCCGTCTTCACCGTCGTACGCGCCGTGCCGGCGCTGCGCCGCGCCATCCAGCGCAAGGTCCTCGGCGGCATGTCCGGACTGCGCATCGACTACGCCGCAAGCCCGCTGACCACCGGCGCCGGACCCGAACCCGTCCCGGTCGCCGCCCCCGTCGCCGCACCCGTCTTCGTGCCCCGGCGCCGCCACGTGCCAGCCCCCGGCGAACGCGTCGCCACCGCCACCGCCCACCGGCCCGACTCGCCCGGCCCCCGCGCCCTCGCCGCCGAACTGCGCGACGTGCGCTGGACCCTGCTCGTGGCACCCGGCGCACACGACACCACCGGCACCCCCGTACGCACCGCCACCGACGCGGCCGCCCGCCACGGCGCCTGGCTGTCCGTCCGCACCGTCGGCGACACCCGCACCCCCGGCCCCCGCCCGCTGCCCGACCCCGACGGCACACTGCGCCGCGCCCTGGGCCTCCCGGCCGGCGCCTGGGCCCTGATCCGCCCCGACGGCTACCTCGCCGCCCACGGCGGCCTGCTCACCCCCCGCGCCCTCGACGAGGCGCTGCGCCCCCTTTCCCCACCCCCCGGACAGCCGCCCCACAGCGCACCTGAGGCCGTCCTCGAGCGGGCCTCTTCCGGCCGTCGAGCGGACCGGGACAACCTTCACACCACCGTCGGCGCACCGCAGAAGGAGGCGACCCGATGAGCGCACAGCCGGCACCGTCGCCGGTCGCCCTGGTCACCGGCGCCACCAGCGGCATCGGCCTCGCCGTGGCCCGCGACCTCGGCAACCGAGGACACCGCGTCTTCATCTGCGCCCGCACCGCACTGGAGGTCAAACAGACCGTCGAGGACCTGCGCGAGGAAGGCGTGGAGGCCGAGGGCACCGCCGCCGACGTGCGCAGCCGCGAGTCCGTCGCCGCCCTGGTGCGCACCGCCGTGGACACCTACGGGCCCATCACCGTCCTCGTCAACAACGTCGGACGCAGCGGCGGCGGCCCGACCGCCGACATCGCCGACGACCTCTGGTACGACGTCATCGACACCAACCTCAACAGCGTCTTCCTGCTGACCCGCGAAGTCCTCAAGAACGGCGGCCTCGCCGACGCCTCCTGGGGCCGCATCATCAACATCGCCTCCACCGCGGGCAAACAGGGCGTCCTGCTCGGCGCCCCCTACACCGCCTCCAAACACGGCGTCGTCGGCTTCACCAAAGCCCTCGGCAAGGAACTCGCGCCCGCCGGCATCACCGTCAACGCGGTCTGCCCCGGCTACGTCGAGACCCCGCTGGCCGAACGGGTCCGCCAGGGCTACGCCGCCGCCTGGGACACCACGGAGGAATACGTACAGGAGCAGTTCGAGGCGAAGATCCCCCTCGGCCGCTACACCACCCCCGAAGAAGTCGCCGCCCTCGTCGGCTACCTCACCACCGAACACGCCGCCTCCATCACCGCCCAGGCCCTCAACGTCTGCGGCGGCCTGGGCCACTTCTGACCCGCCGCCCGGGAACACCCGCCCGGGCAAACCCGCCCCCGACCCGTGAACAGTGACCTTTCCGAAAGAGGATGAGACATGTCCGCTGAGCGAGTGCACGCAACGACGCACGAGGTGAACGTGGCCGCGCCCGCCGGCGTGGTCTACGGCCTGATCTCCGACGCCGTCCAGTGGCCGCTGTTCTTCCCGCCCAACGTCCACGTGGAACGGCTCGAGTTCGACGGCGCCGGCGAGCGCCTGCGCATGTGGGCCACCGCCAACGGACAGGTCAAGTCCTGGACCTCCCGCCGTGTCCTCGACCCCGAGCAGCGCCGCGTCGAATTCCGCCAGGAACTGCCCGCCACCCCCGTCAAGTCCATGGGCGGCACCTGGATCGTCGAATCCCTGGGCGCCAACCGGTCCAAGCTGACCCTGCTGCACGACTTCACCGTCGCCGACGACGCACCCGACGACGTCGCCTGGGTCGAGCGCGCCACCGACACCAACAGCCGCGCCGAACTCGCCAACCTGCAGCAGCTCGCCGAACGCTGGTCCCAGCTCGACGACCTCGTCCTGTCCTTCGAGGACTCCGTCCGCGTCAACGGCCCCGCCGAACTCGTCTACGACTTCCTCTACCGGGTCGGCGACTGGCCCGAACTCGTCCCGCACGTCTCCCGCCTGGACCTCACCGAGGACCAGCCCGGCGTGCAGATCATGGCCATGGACACCGTCACCTCCGACGGCTCCACCCACACCACCGAGTCCGTGCGCATCTGCTTCCCGCACGCCGGCCGCATCGTCTACAAGCAGACCGCCACCCCGCTGCTCATGTCGGCCCACACCGGCGAATGGTCGGTCGTCCCCGACGAGACGGGCGTCACCGTCACCTCGCAGCACAGCGTCGTGCTGCGCCCGGAGAACATCGAGTCCGTCCTCGGCGCGGACGCCGACGTGCAGACGGCCCGCCGCTACGTGCGCGAAGCACTGGGCCGCAACAGCTCCGCCACCCTCAACCTCGCCAAGAAGCACGCAGAAAGCGCGGTCCGCGTCCTGTGACCACGCCCCTGACCGCGCCCGCCCCGGGCACGGCACCGGCCGGGCCCGGCCCGCGGGCCGCCCGGCCGGCACCCGCGCCGCACCCGGCCGGCCCCGACGGCGGCGCCCCGCCCGGCGCCGCCGAACGCGCCGACTGGCTCGAAAAGCTCCTCGGCGACCCCGACGACCTGCACAACCCGCACGGCTACGGCGCCCTGCTGGCCGCCGACGACCGCCGCGAGGTACCCGCCGCCACCGAGGCGCTGCTCACCGAGGCAGGCCTGACCGCCGAATTCGTGCCCCAGGAACTCGGCGGCCGCCTGGTACGCCCCGACATCCTCGCCCGCGTCCTGCGCCCCGTCTTCCGGCGCGACGTCGCCCTCGGCTTCGGTCACGGCATCACCTCGCTGTTCGGCGCCTCCGCCGTATGGGCCGCGGGCGACGAACACCAGCGCCGGCAGGCCGCCCGCGTGCTCCTGGCCGGCGGCCGCACCCCGATCCTCCACCACGAACTCGCCCACGCCAACGCCATCCTGCGCGACGAGTTCACCGCACGCTCCGCCCCCGGCGGAGGCTTCGTACTCGACGGACGCAAAGACGTCGTCATCAACGCCGACCGGGCCGACGCCTTCGTCATGTATGCCCGCACGGCCACCTCGACCGGCCCACGAAGCCACTCCGTACTGCTGCTCGACCCCGAGCAGCTGCCGCCGGGCGGCCTGCACCGGCTGCCGCGCGCCCTCACCCCGGGCATGCGCGGCAGCCGGGTCTCCGGCCTGTCGTTC
>NZ_JBEXRZ010000040.1:0-44318 GCF_040613325.1 Streptomyces sp. NPDC006283
GGTCGACCCGGACGCGTCGGGTGAGACCGCAGAGGCCCAGCCCGTGCCGGCCGGCAGACCGCCGGTCCGGGCCCTCGCGCGTGTGTGGCTCCCACTCACCCCTTGACCGCTCCGGCGGTGAGCCCTTGGACGATGTGCCTGCTGGCGAAGGCGAAGAGCACCATGGTGGGCAGGATCGTCAGGACGGCCGCGGCGGACATGGAACCCCAGTCGATGTTGAAGCTGGAGATGAAGCCGTTCAGCGCCGTGGGGACGGTCTTGTTGTCGTCGCTGTTCATCAGCGTGACGGAGAGGAAGAGCTCGTTCCAGCAGTTCACGAAGTTGAAGATGAACGCCGCGATGATGCCCGGCTTCATCACCGGCAGCAGCACCCGGAACAGAGCCCCGAACCGTGAGCAGCCGTCGATCATCGCGGCCTCTTCGAGAGTGTCGGGGATATTCTCGAAAAAGCCCCGGAGCATCACCGTGCAGAACGGGATGCAGACCGCGATGTAGACGAGGATCAGCCCGAAGCGGTTGTCGACCAGCTGCAGGTCGGTCATCAGCAGATAGAGCGGTCCGAGCGCGATGAAGGCGGGGATCATCTGGGTGACCAGGGCGGCCATGAGCAGGGCGGTCCTGCTGCGGAACTCGAACCGGGCCAGCACATAGGCCGACAGCATCGAAATGACGGTGGCAACCGTGCCGGCGACTGTGGCGACGATCAAACTGTTGGTGAGATAGGCGCCGAACTGGGACTTGTCGAACAACCCGGCGTAGTTCTCCAGGGAGAGGTCCTCGGGCCAGTACGCCAAGGGGAAGGTGAAGATGGCGCCGGCGGGTTTGAACGAGGTGATGGCGATCCAGTACAGCGGAAAGACGGTGAAGATCAGCCAGAGTGTGAGGAAGCCGATCCTGACGGCCTTCCCGGCCGAGGACTCCGTGCTGTTCACGACTTCGCTCCCTTCTCGCGGGTGGCCGTGAGGTAGAAGACCGAGAACAGCAGGAGCCCCGCGACCACCAGCAGGCCGAGGGCGGATGCCTTTCCGTAGTCGCCCTGCTGGGTGATGTTGATCATCCAGGTCGTCACGATGTGCGTCTCGTTGTTCGGGCCGCCGCCCGTCGTCCCGAAGATGATGTCCGGGAAGTTGAAGATCCAGATGACGCGCAGCAGCACCGTCAGGGCCAGCGTCGCCCGGATGTACGGGATCGTGATCTGGAACAGAGTGCGCGCCATGCCCGCCCCGTCCAGCGCTGCGGCCTCGTAGATCTCGTCCGGGATCGACTGCAGGGCGGCGAGGATCATGATGGCGAAGAAGGTCACGCCGTACCAGATGTTGGCGACGACGATGGCGACCATGGCCGTCTTCGGATCGGCCAGCCATGCCACCGGCTCGTCTATCAGACGCGCCTTCATCAGCAGGTCGTTGACCACCCCGAACTCGCTGTTGAACATCCAGCGGAACAGAATGCCGATCAGGAAGCCGGAGATTGCCCACGGGAAGAAGACCAGCGCCTGGTAGAGCCCGCGGAAGCGAAAACGACGTCGTAGCCACAGGGCCAGCGCAAACCCGATGACGAGTTGGGGCACGATCGAGGCGACCACCCACAGGGCGGTGTTGCTCAGCACGGTGCCCCAGAGCGGGTCGCCGAAGATCTCACGGAAGTTGCCGAGCCCGACGAACGACGTGTCCGTGAGGTCCGTCAGGTTCCAGTTCCGGAAGGCCATTTGGCTGCCGGCCACCATGGGGTAGTACGTGAACACTGCCACGAAGATCGCGGCCGGTGCCATGAAGGCGGCGATCATCAGACCGCGGCGGGTCGTGAACTCGCGCTTGCGCCGGCGGCCGCCTGCCGTCTTGACGGGACGGGCGCCCTCTTTCCGGGAGGGGAGCCGCGTCTGCTCGTGTACCGAAGAAGCCGTGCCCGCCTGCATGTCAGCTCTTCTCGTTCTTCCACTTGGCGGTCCAGTACGCGTCCCAGTCGGTGAGCAGCTGCTCCTGCGTCATCTTGCCCAGCAGGACCTTTTGGACGTCCGCGTCGGCCTTCTGCGTCCACTCGGTGAACCAGGGGGCATCACGGGGCTGGGTGACGGTGAGGTAGGTGTCCGGGTTCTGGTTCATCGTCACGTAGCTGGCCCACGGCCCCGTCTTGTAGAACGTGTCCTCGCCGGCCTGCTTCAGGATCGGGACGAGACTGTTCTTCTTGGCGAACGTCGTCGACGCCTCGCCCTCCGACAGGAATTCGACGAGCTTGACGGCCTCGGCCTTGTGCTTGCTGCCCTTGGCCACGCCCCAGCCGGCGGTGGCCAGCGGCTGGACGGCCTTTCCTCCGGGGCCGGCGAGCAGGGGCGCGGTGGTCCACTGGTCCTCCTTGATCGCCTGCGATTCCCGCAGGGTCGCGATCACCTCCGGGTCCTGGAGCAGGAAGGCGGTGGAGCCGTTGGAGAACCCTTCGACCATCTCCGGGTAGCCCCAGGCGATGGAGGACGGCGGCGAGCCCTGCTTGAACAGCTCGAAGTACGTCTTCAGGGCATCGCGCGCCTCCGGTGCGGAGAAGATGGTGCTGCCGTCGGCCAGCTTGTAGCCGTTGGCCGGGTCGATCCTCGCGGCGACGTACGCCTCGATGATCGCCGTGACGTTGCTGCTGGCGTTCGGCCCGCCGCGGAAGGCGTAGCCGTAGCGGCGTTTGCTCTCGTCCTGGATCGTGCTCGCCTGCTCGAGCAGGTCTGCCCAGGTGCCCGGCGGCTTGTCGTACCCGGCCTCCGCGGTGAGGTCGGTCCGGTAGAAGAGGCTCAGCCCGTAGAAGCCGTAGGGAACGAAATACGTCCTGCCCTCCGGGTCCTTGGCGGCCTCGGTGGCGTTGTCGGTCAGCTGCTGCCAGCCGGCCCAGCCCTCGAGATCTGTGCTCATGTCGTGGAGCCAGCCGTTGTTCGACCACGGGCCGACGGTGATGTCCCGGACCTCAAGCGTGTCGACGCCGCTGCCCGACTGCAGCATCTGCTGGAGCTTCTGGTCCGCCTGGCCGGTCGGCGGCGAGACCAGATTGACCTTGATCTTCGGGTTCTGCTTCTCGAAGTCCGCGATGAGCTGCTTCAGCACCTCCGTGCGGGCGGGGTTGGTCAGGCTCTCGACCATCTGCAGTGTGACGGTCCCGTCACTCGAGCCGCCCATGGCGGAGCAACCGGTCACGGTCAAGGTGAGGGCGAGGCCGAGAGCGGCGACTGCGTTCCTGCGTTTCATCGCTGTCCTCCATGGGACTGGTTGCGGGACCATGCGCCGAGCACGGGGACGCAGCGCTCGGCGAAGTACTCGAAATCGGCTGCCGTGTTGTACACATGCGTCGACAGGCGCAGATAGCCGACGCCGCCGAAACTGGTGAACGCCGTCGCAACCCCCAGTTCCCGCGCCACCCGGTCGCGCAGCGCGTCGGCCTCGGCGTGGGTGGCGGCCAGCGGGGCGGGGACCCGCACCAGCCGCAGGGCATTGACCGGCATGCCCACGTCCACGCGGCAGTCCTCGCCGGTCAGTTCGGAGAAGGCCGACGCGACGATCCGTTCCGCGTAGTCGGCCAGCTCGCGCATATAGGTGCGGGCGGTCGTCCACCCCCAGGTGTCCTCGATGAAGCCGAGGGCGGTGGGTGTGGCGAGATGGCTCGTGGCGTCCACGGTCCCCTGGGTGTCGAAGCGGTCGGGGAAGGGCTCGGGAGCGCCCCAGGAGTCGATCAGCGGGTAGAGGCTGTCACGCAGATCCGTGCGCGCCACCAGCGCTGCTGTGCCCCGCGGGGCACAGCCGAACTTGTGAAGGTTGCCGACCCAGACGTCGCAGTCGAGCCCGGAGAGGGGGTCTTCGGCCAGCCCGGGCACATGGGCGCCGTCCACGAGGATCGGGATGCCGCGTCTGCGGGCTTCGGCGGCGATCCGCTCCACCGGCATCCACCGTGCGGTCGCCGAGGTGATGTGGTCGAGGACGACAAGGCCGGTCGCTGCGCTCAGCTCCGCCACCACGGACGCGTAGGCGGTGTCGGCATCGGCGGCGAGCGGCACATGGACGGTGCGGAGCGTGCCGCCCCAGCGGCGGGCGAGGCGTTCGGCGCCCATGGTCACGGCGCCGTACCCGTGATCGGTCACCAGAATCTCGCCGCCGGGTCGTGCCGGCACGTTCGCGTAGACCACGCTCGCGCCGCCGCTGGCATTGGGAACGAGGGCCAGATCGTCGACCGCCACCCGGAGGAAGCCGGCGATGGCCGCCCGTACGGCCGCGATCTTCCCCGGCAGCGCGGGGAACCACTCCACGGGCGAGGCGTCCATCTGCCGGCGCAGCCGGTTCTGCTCCTCCTGGGCCGGGAGCGGAACCGCCCCGAACGACCCGTGGTTCAGGTGTTTCACCGCGGGATCGAGCGACCAGGCAGCGGCGGCGGGGCGACCGTCGGCGAGCACGAGGGGGCGGGGGGCAGTGGTGAGGTCTGTCGTGCTCACAAGGCTCCAAGCGGGCTGGACATCAGACATGCACCGAAAGAGGTGTGATGACTGGGCGAAATACTGCCTACATGGAGGGGCGGAAGCAAGGGTTCAGGACATAGTTATCTGATGACTTCGCCTCAGGCCCTGATGACGTATGACAACTGACGTAGACTGGCCCTTGCCCGGCGCCGCCGCGCGGGCCGATACGGGAGGAAGCGATGTCCGCAGTCGACAAGGCGTTCCACGGCCTGCGCCGCATGATTTCCAGCGGTCGCCTCGGCGCCGGTCAGCGGTTTCCGCCGGAGGGTGACCTGTGCGAGGAACTCGGGGTCTCCCGGGGGTCTCTTCGAGAGGCGGTGCGCATGCTCGCCGCCCTGGGCGCGGTCGAGGCGCGGCACGGCTCCGGCACCTTCGTCTCACAGCTGCGGCCGGAGGATCTTCTCGGCAGGCTGTCCCTGACGGTCGAACTGCTGCCGCTCGACGGTCTGCTGGAGCTCTTCGAGATCCGGCGCGTACTGGAAGCGCATGTGATGGCACAGGCCGCCGCCCGGATCACCTCCGCGTCGCTGGAGGTCCTCTACGGCTACCTCGAGACGATCGAGGCCAGTGACGACCCGGCGGAGTTCGCCGACTACGACCACCGCTTCCACGCCGAGATCGCCAGGATCGGCGGCAGCCCTTCCATGGAGGCCCTCCTCACCGTCTTCCGGTCCCGCTCCCGCCACTACCGGGTGTTCGCGTTGCCCGAAGGTCCGGAGTTCAAGCGCGCCGGCGACGAGGACCACCGTGCGATCGTCACGGCACTGGCGAACCGCGACCCTGCCGCCGCCGCGAGCGCCGCGGCCGCACACATCGCCCGCAGTGAACGTTGGCTCAACGCCTGCCGCCCGCCCGTGACCGAGGAGGCGGTGGACGAGCAGCCGAACGAGCTCGACTGACGGCGGCGGTTGCCGTCCCCTCCGACGAGCCGCGATGATCGGCGGACCGAACAGCAGATCGTTCGCTATACAGAACGATCGCGACGGAGGGGCGGACGTGAGCGACCACGGTGGTTCGATCCAGGAGATGCTGGCAACCAATCTCAGACGGGCGAGAACGCAGCGCGGACTCTCGATCTCCGAGCTGTCCCGGCGCTCCAGGATCGGCAAGGCGACGCTGTCGCAGCTGGAATCCGGAAACGGCAACCCGACCATCGAGACGGTGTTCAGCCTGTCCCGCGCCTTGGAGCTGCCGGTGTCGGACCTGCTGGACAGCCGGCCTCCGGGCGGGCCGACGGTGGTGCGCGCCGCCGACGTGGAGGTGCTCAGCGGCGAAGGTGTCGACCTGCGCACGCTTCGGCGGATCGAGACGGGCGACACCATATTCGAGGTCTACGACCAGCAGTTCCGCGCGGATCGCAGACAGGAGTCGCTCGGCCATGCCGGAACCGAACACACCGTCGTACAGTCCGGCAGGCTGAGCCTGGACGTCGGCGGGCAGGAGGTGGAACTGGGACCGGGCGACTACGTGTACTTCGACGCGTCCCTGCCGCACCGGTACCTGGCGATCGAGGGCACCGTCCGCTCCGTGCTGCTGCTGCAGTACCGGTCGGACCAGCGGCCGCACCCCCAGGCGCCGCACTCCACGCCCCGGCCCCCGTCCTGAGCCGCACGGCGCCCGTGGCCCCAGCCGCCGTGCTCCGCTTGGCCGTTGACACGGCCACAGGCCCGACCTAGCCTCGATTTCGTTCGGTAGAGCGAACGGTTGGGGGCTCGGTGAACGGGACGCGTGTGGCAGTGCTGGGCGCCGGGATCGTCGGTGCCGCCTGCGCCCGCGAACTCGCTCTGGCCGGCTTCGCCGTCACCGTCGTCGACCGCGGCGGGCCCGCCGCGGCGACCACCTCGCACGGCGAGGGCAATGTGCTGGTCTCCGACAAGGGTCCCGGTCCCGAACTGCGGCTCGCCCAACTGTCCCGCGCCCTGTGGCCCGAGGTGCTCGGGGCCGTCGCCGAACGGTCGGCGCGCGGCGCCGAGGCGGTCGCGGCCGTCGAGTGGGAGCCCAAGGGCGGCATCGTCGTCGCCACCACCGCCACCGGCGCCAGTGAGCTGTCCCGCTTCGCCGCCAGGCAGCGCGAGGCCGGTGTCCGGGCGGAAGTCCTCGACGCCCAGACGCTCGCAGAGGCCGAACCCCATGTCACTCGCGACCACACCGCGGCGCTGCACTATCCCGACGATGCGCAGGTCCAGCCGGCGGGAGCGGCCGTCGCCCTGCTGACGGACGCGCTCACGGCCGGCGCGGCGCTGCGGACCGGCTGCGAGGTGCTGGGTGCGGTCACCCGCGGAGGCCGCCTGACCGGGATCCGCACATCGGCGGGGCTCCTCGAAGCGGATCTGTTCGTCAACGCCGCGGGCCCGTGGTCCGGTGAGCTGGCCGCCCGCCTCGGAGCGCCGGTCGACGTCCGGCCCCGGCGCGGCGACATCCTCGTGACCACGCCGCTGCCGCCCATGGTCTTCCACAAGGTCTACGACGCCGACTACGTGGGCGCCGTGGGCAGCAGCGCGGAAGACCTGCAGACATCGGCGGTGGTGGAGTCGACTCGGGCGGGCAGCGTGCTGCTGGGTTCCTCGCGCCGCCGGGCCGGCTTCGACGACCGGCTGCGGCCCGAGGTGCTCTCCGCGATCGCGGTCAAGGCGCTGCGGCTGTTCCCGGGCCTGGCGGAAGTCCCGGTGATGCGTGCCTACGGAGGGTTCCGCCCCTACGTGCCTGACCACCTGCCGGTCATCGGCCCCGACCCCCGTCTCCCGGGACTGTGGCACGGAACGGGCCACGAGGGCGCCGGCATCGGGCTGTCGCTCGGCACCGCACTGCTCCTGCGGAACCTGATGCTGGGCCGCCCCACGGACATCGACGCCAGGGCCTTCCGGGTGGACCGGCCGGCGGTACTGGGTGCGGAGGCGTCCACCGCGAACGACGAGACGGCGTGAGGGAGAAGACATGAGGGAGACGGGATGAGCCCCCGGATCGTCCCCGCGGGATCCGATGCCGTCGGCCGGCGTGACCGGCCGCTGCGGATCACCGTCGACGGCGAGCCCATGGACGGTGTCGAGGGTCAGACCCTGGCGGGGGTGATGCTCGCTGCCGGCCGCCTGGCCTGGCGGCGCGGCCCCTCCGGCGCACCCCGCGGCGTGTTCTGCGGAATCGGCGTCTGCTTCGACTGCCTGGTGACGGTGGGGCAGGAGCGCGACGTGCGCGCCTGCCGCCGCCGTGCCCGGGAGGGTGATGTGGTCAGCACCCAGTCCCGCTTGCCGGACCCGCCTGTGGTGGCCGAGTCGGAGGCGTCGTCCGAGGCCCGGGGACGGACGCCGAAGGAAGGGTCGGGGGCGATGGACGCGTCCACGGCACCGACCACGGCGACCGGGACATCCGGCGGGCCCGGGCCGACCGGGAACCCAGCGACAGGGGCATCCGGCGCGACGGCGCCGACGGGGGTCTCCGGGCCGACCGGGGCTTCCGGGCCGACCGGGGCATCCGGGCCGACCAGGGCTTCCGGGCCGACGGGGGCGCAGAGTTGACGGGCCGCCATGTCGTTGTCGTCGGCGCGGGCCCCGCCGGCCTCGCCGCCGCCGAGGCGGCGCTCCGCGCGGGCGCCGAAGTGACGCTGATCGACTCGGCCGAGCAGCCCGGCGGCCAGTACCACCGCATGCTGCCCGACGCCTACGAGGCCGCCCACCCCGGTCGGCTCCAGCACGGGCGGCGCGCCTTCGACCGCCGACGCCGGCACGTGCTGACGCACCCTCACTGCACCTGGCTGCCGGAGACGTCGGTGTGGGCGCTGGAGCGGCCCGCTCCCGGCGAACCAGGGCCGCCGCAGGTACACGTTTTACGCGGACCGTGCGACGGCGCCGGGCGGCCCCGCCATGTGCTCGCCCCGGACGCGCTGGTGCTGGCCACCGGAGCACACGACCGAGTGCTCCCGTTCCCCGGCTGGGATCTTCCCGGTGTGTTCACGGCCGGCGCGGCGCAGGCACTGGCCAAGGGGGAAAGGGTCGTCGTCGGGGACCGTGTGGTCGTCGCCGGCACGGGACCGTTCCTGCTGCCGGTGGCCGCGTCGCTGTTGGAGGCCGGCTCCCGGGTGCTCGAGGTGCTCGAGGCCAACGTGCCCGGCACCGTGGCGCGCGGTTGGTCGCACCGGCCCTGGAACCTGCCCGCTCAGGCGGGGAAGGCCGGGCAACTCCTCCGTTACGCGGGAGTCCTGATCCGCCACCGGGTGCCCTGGAGACCGGGCCGGGCCGTCGTCGAGGCACGCGGTGACGGCCGGGTGGAGGAGGTCGTCACCGCACGGCTTCGCCCGGACTGGTCGGTGGTGCCGGGCACCTGCCGGACCACGGCGGTGGACGCGCTGTGCGTCACCCACGGCTTCACCCCGCAACTCGAACTGGCCCTTGCCGCCGGCTGCACGCTGCGCGCCGTCGCCGGGGCCGAGTTCGTCACGGTCGACGACGACCAGCGCACCAGCAGCACCGCCGTGTACGCCGCCGGCGAGATCACCGGTATCGCGGGCGCCCCGGCGGCGCGGGCCGAGGGGCTGCTCGCCGGGTGGATCGCCGGCGACGGCCGGGAAACCCCCGCCCTGCACCTGCTCCGCCGGCAGAGAGACCAGGGGCGGGCGTTCGCCGACCGGCTGGCCCGGGCGCATCCCGTCGGCGGCGCCTGGCCCGGATGGCTGCGGCCGGAGACGGTCGTCTGCCGCTGCGAGGAGACGGACTACGCCGCCCTGAGCCGGGCCGCCGCCGATGAGGCCGGCGGGGCGGCCCGGGTCGCCAAACTGACGACCCGGGCCGGCCTCGGCCCCTGTCAGGCCCGTATCTGCGGCCCCACCGTGGCCGAACTCGCCGGGCGGCTGCGCGCCGCGCCGCCCCCGCACGACCCCGTGGAAGGCCGGCCCCCGTTCGGCCCCGTCGACGGGCTGCCGCCCGCCTCCCCGCACCGCCGGCCGATCGCGCAACCCATCCGGCTCGGCGACCTGGCCCGATCACCCGGTCCGATCCCCGACGACCCGTTCCGCACGGCCCGGACAGCCCCCGCGGCCCCCACCCGTCCCGCCCGTCCCGCCCGTCCCGCCCGTCCCGCCCGTCCCGACTGTACGAAGGAGAACGATTCGTGAGCGTCAGCACGCAGCAGGTCGCAGGGGTCGGCGGTGTCATCGTGGCCACCGCCCTCCCCTATTACGAGCACGCGTCGGCGCCCGCCGGCCTGGCGGTGGATCTCGACCGGTACGCGGAGCACTGCAAGTGGCTGGTCGACAACGGCTGTCACGGCGTCGGACCGAACGGCTCCCTGGGCGAGTACTCGTCGCTGACCGACGAGGAACGGCGGGCCGTGGCCCGTACCGCGATCGAGGCGGTGGACGGCGCGGGCAAGGTCGTCGTGGGAGTGCACGGCGCCGGATCGCACCAGGCGAGACACTGGGCCGAACTCGCGGCCGAGGACGGCGCCGACGGGCTGCTGTGCCTGCCGCCGACGCTGTACCGGGCCAACCGGGCAGAGATTGTGGCCCACTTCGAGGCCGTGGCGTCCATCGGCCTGCCGGTGATGGTCTACAACAACCCCATCGACACCAAGGTCGACCTCACTCCTGGCCTGCTCGCCGAGATCGCCGGCATCGACAACGTCGTGGCGGTCAAGGAGTTCTCCGGCGACGTTCGACGGGTGCTGGAGATCAGGGAGCGCGCGCCGGGCCTGCAGGTGATCAGCGGCGCCGACGACGTGGTGCTGGAAAGTCTGCTGATGGGTGCCACCGGCTGGTTCGCCGGGTTTCCGAACGTCTTCCCGGCCGAGTCGGTGTGGCTGTTCGAGCTCGCCACGGCCGGTCGGCTGGAGCAGGCCCGCGCGCTGTACGAACCGCTGGTGGCGGCCTTCCGCTGGGACTCGCGCACCGAGTTCGTGCAGGCCATCAAACTCGGCATGGACCATGTGGGGCGGTTCGGCGGCGTCTGCCGCCCGCCCCGCGGTCCGCTGACGCCGGCTCAGCGCGAGCAGGTGGAGGCCGACATGGCCCGGGCGGTCGCGGCGCTCGGAAAGGGGTCGCTCTGATGCGCTCAGTCCGCATGATCAGTGCCGTCGACTCCCACACCGAGGGCATGCCCACACGGGTCGTCACCGGTGGTGTCGGTCCCGTCACCGGCGCCACCATGGCAGAGCGCCGCCGGCACGCCGTGGAGCACCTCGACCCGCTGCGCCGCTATCTCGTCGACGAGCCGCGCGGGCACTCGGCGATGAGCGGCGCGATCCTCCAGCCGCCGACCCGGCCGGACGCCGACTGGGGCGTGCTGTTCATCGAGGTCAGCGGATTCCTGCCGATGTGCGGCCACGGCACCATCGGGGTGGCGACCGTGCTGGTCGAGACGGGGATGGTGACGGTGACCGAGCCGGAGACCGTGGTACGCCTCGACACGCCCGCCGGCCTGATCGAGGCGCGCGTCACCGTACGCGACGGCGTCGCGGAACGGGTCACGCTGCGCAATGTGGAGTCGTTCGTCACCGAGCTGAACGCTGCCGTGGAGGTTCCGGGCCTCGGTGTCGTCCGCTACGACATGGCGTACGGGGGGAACTTCTACGCCGTCACCGAACTCGACCGGCTCGGGCTGCCGTTCGACCGTGCGCGCAAGGACGACATCCTGGCCGCAGGTCTGGCCGTCATGCGGGCGGTGAACGAGCAGAGGCGCCCGGTACATCCGGAGGATCCGCTCATCGGCGGCTGCAAACATGTGCAGTTCCTGGCCCCCGGCTCCGACGCCAAGCACTCCCGGAACGCCATGGCCATCCATCCCGGCTGGTTCGACCGTTCGCCGTGCGGCACGGGTACCTCGGCGCGGATGGCGCAGCTGCATGCGCGCGGGGAGCTGCCGCTGGACACCGAGTTCGTCAACGAGTCGTTCATCGGCACCCGCTTCACCGGCCGTCTGGTCGGCACCGCCCAAGTCGGCGGACTGCCCGCCGTCGTGCCCGAGTTCTCCGGCCGGGCGTGGATCACCGGCACGGCGAACTACCTCCTCGATCCGGACGATCCGTTCCCGAACGGATTCGTGCTCTAGGGGTTGGGCGCCGGCAACGTGCCGGCGCCCGTCATCGGCCGATGCGAGGGGACGTCACTCGCCGGCCCAGTCGACGTTCGCTCCGCAGATCACCAGGCATGGCCTGTCACCCGGCACTTCTCCAGCCAGCCACGCGGCGGGCGGGGCCGCCACTGCCGGTTCCGCGGCGATCCGGAACTCGTAGGGGCGGATCCTGTCGGTGGCCTGGCGAACGTCGGTGCCGAGAGCGTCTGCATGAGGCTGTCCATGCGTCCATCCTCGGTATCCGGCGCGTGAAGCACCCGCAACGATCAGTGGCCCGGCGGCCCTCCCACGCTTAGCGCGCGACCTGCGGCCCACGCCGCCCGCCCCCGTGGAGGACGGCTCCGAGTCACCCGCGGCCACCGTTCACTTGACACAGCCGAGAAGCCGTGATTCACGGGTTGACCGGCCGCTCGGACAGGCGTTCCATGGACATAAAGGACACATAAGGCTGCTGACAGGAGGCGGCCCACCATGACCACCCACGCAGACATCGAGCAACACCCGGACCTGGCCGAGATGCGATCCCGCTTCGAGCGGGCGACCACTACGCCGCGCGCCCAGGCCGTCGAAACACTGGCCCTTCTCACGGGCCTCTACCTGGCGGCCTCGCCATGGATCGCCGGCTTCAGCGGGCTGACCAACCTGGCCGTGTGCAATCTGATCACAGGAATCGCCTTTGCCCTGTGCATGGGCGGCTTCAGCTCCGCATACGAGCGCACCCACGCCATGGCGTGGACAGCGTGCGCCCTCGGTGCATGGACGATCATTTCCCCGTGGGTCGTCTCCGGCAACATGGCCACCACCCGTAGCGTCGTCAGCAACATCATCGTCGGCGTGGTCGCGCTGCTCTGTGGCCTGGCGATGGCCTCTGCGGCGGGCAGGCGGGGCGGAGGCGGCCGTAATCGGTCGGCCGGCCCCGGACCGCTCAGGTGACCGCCCCATAACCGATCGCACCGAAGGCCTCGGCGACAGGAGCGCCGGGGCCTTCTCCGTGCCTGCGGACGGGTGCTCGGGTCGGGCACGGGCTCAGGGCAGCACGGCCACTCCGTCCACCTCCACCAGGCACTGCTCGTCCCAGAGCCGGACCACTCCGATGACCGCCATGGCCGGATAGTCCCGCCCCGCGAGCCGGCGCCAGATGCGGCCGAGTTCGCCGGCACGGACGCGGTAGTCGGCGACATCGGTGGCGTAGATCGTGACGCGCGCCAGGTCCTGCGGGGTGCCGTCGGCCGCCGAGAGGGCGGCGAGCAGGTTCGTCAGCGCGGTCTCGAACTGCTCGGCGAGCGTCTCCCCCACGACTTTGCCGTCGCCGTCGAGCGCCGTCTGGCCGGCGAGGAACACCAGCCGGGTTCCTGAAGCGGTGACGGCGTGGGAGAAGCCGGTCGGCGGGGAGAGCTCGGCCGGATTGTGGCGGGACAGGCTCATGCGGGGGTCTCCTCGGCGTAGAGCTCCTTGGCGATGATCGTGCGCTGGACTTCGGTGGCGCCCTCGTAGATCCGGGGTGCGCGGACCTCTCGGTAGAGGTGTTCAAGGAGATGGCCGCGCTGGAGGGCGCGGGCGCCGTGCAATTGGACGGCCGAGTCGACCACGTACTGGGCGGTCTCGGTGGCCAGCAGCTTGGCCATCGCCGAACGCTTCGGCACGTCGGCGGCGCCGGCGTCGTACGCGGACGCCGCGGCGTACACGAGCAGCCGGGCGGCTTCGGTACGGGTGGCCATCTCGGCGACCCGGTGCGCCACCGCCTGGAGGTCCTGGAGATGGCCGCCGAAGGCGCGGCGGCGCGCGGTGTGGGTGATCGTCGCGTCCAGGGCGGCCTGGGCCATGCCGACGGCGAAGGCGCCGACACTGGGGCGGAAGAGGTTGAGAGTGCTCATGGCGACACGGAAGCCCTGGTCGTTCTCGCCGAGCACGTCGTCCGCCGTGACCGGCACGTCGTCGAAGCAGAGCGAGCCGATCGGGTGCGGGGACAGCATTTCCAGCGCGTTGCCGGTGAGGCCCGGACGGTCGGCCGGGACGAGGAAGGCGGTCACGCCGCGTGCTCCCGCTCCTTGTGTCGTACGGGCGAAGACGGTGTAGAAGTCGGCTTCCGGGGCGTTGGAGATCCAGCGTTTCTCACCGCTCAGCCGCCAGCCGCGGCCGTCCGGCACCGCCTTGAGCGCGAGGGCGGCGGCGTCCGAGCCCGCATCGGGCTCGGAGAGCGCGAACGCGGCGACGGCTCGGCCCGAGACGACTTCGGGGAGCCAGCGCTCCCGCTGCGCGTCGGTACCCGCCTGGACCAGCGGCGAGGTACCGAGGCCCTGGAGCGCGAGGGCGGTCTCGGCCTCGGTGCAGCCGTAGGCCAGGGACTCGCGAAGCAGGCACAGTTCGAGCGCACCAGCCGTGAAGAGGCGCTTGAGCAGGCCCAGTTCGCCGAGCGCTGTCAGCAAGGACCGGTTGACGCGGCCCGGTTCGCCCTTCTCGGCGAGGGGCCGGAGCCGTTCCTCAGCCAGGGTGCGCAGCTGGGCACACCAGGCGGTCTGTGCCGGATCGAGCGAAAATACGGGCATTCGTGCCCCCAGTTCAGACGCATCTATCGCGGACCGTTGACTGTCGTCACCATCACGATACGCTCGTTTCGCGACCCCAACACGAGAAGGGGGCGAACCATGGAGCTGTCACCCTCGGCCCACCTCGACACATTCGCGCGCGACCACCTGCCGCCCATCGGGCAGTGGCCGGAACTCCTCTTCGACCTGCCCTCGCTGCGGTATCCGCAGCGGCTCAACTGCGGCGTCGAACTGCTGGACCGCACCATCGAGCGCTTCGGCCCCGACCGCCCCGTCTTCCGTTCCGGCGACGGCGAGATCTGGTCGTACGGCGAGCTGCGCGAACAGGTCGACCGGATCGCGCACGTCCTCACCTCGGAGCTCGGGGTCGTCCCCGGCAACCGGGTGCTGCTGCGCGGGCCCACGACCCCGTCCCTCGCGGCCTGCTGGCTCGCCGTGATGAAGGCGGGCGCCGTGGCGGTGACGGTCCTCGCCCAGCACCGTGCCAAGGAGCTGGCGACGGTCTGCGAGATCGCCGCGGTCTCCCACGCCCTGTGCGACATCCGCTCGGCCGACGACCTGGTCAAGGCGGAGGTGCCGGGGCTGCGGGTCACCTCGTTCGGCGGCGACGCGCCCGACGATCTGCTGCGCCTGGCCGCTGCCGGCACGGCGGAGCCGTACGAGGCGGTGCGCACCGCCGCCGACGACGTCGCGCTGATCGCGTTCACCTCAGGCACCACGGGCCGCCCGAAGGGATGCATGCACTTCCACCGGGACGTACTGGCGATCGCCGACACGTTCTCCGAGCATGTGCTGCGACCGGAGCCGGACGACGTGTTCGCCGGCAGCCCGCCGCTCGGCTTCACCTTCGGACTGGGCGGTCTGGTCGTCTTCCCGATGCGCGCGGGAGCCTGCGCACTCCTGCTGGAACAGGCGGGCCCCGGGCAGTTGCTCCCCGCGATCGCCGAGCACCGGGTCTCCGTCCTGTTCACGGCGCCGACCGCGTACCGGGTGATGCTCGACCGGCTCGACGGACACGACACCGGCTCGCTCCGGCGCTGTGTCTCGGCCGGGGAGAACCTGCCCGCCGCGACCTGGCAGGCCTGGCACGAGCGGACCGGGCTGCGCATCATCAACGGCATCGGCGCGACCGAGCTGTTGCACATCTTCATCTCCGCCGCGGACGAGTCGATCCGGCCGGGCACGACAGGCCTTCCGGTGCCCGGCTGGCAGGCGTGCGTCGTCGACGCCGAGGGCGTGCCGGTGCCCGACGGCGAGCCGGGGCTGCTCGCGGTCCGCGGCCCCGTCGGCTGCCGCTACCTCGCCGACCCGCGGCAGGCGGAGTACGTCCGAGGCGGCTGGAATCTCACCGGCGACAGCTACGTACGCGAACCGGACGGCTGGTTCCGCTACGTCGCCCGCGCCGACGACATGATCATTTCCGCCGGCTACAACATCGCGGGCCCCGAGGTCGAGGACGCACTGCTGCACCATCCGCAGGTCGCGGAGGCGGCGGTCGTCGGGCGGCCCGACGAACTGAGGGGCCAGATCGTCGTCGCCTACGTGGTGCTGCGCGCCGGCGCCGCGACCGGGGACGACATGGCGGAGACGCTGCGGGACTTCGTCAAGACGCGGCTGACTCCTTTCAAGTGCCCGCGCGAGATCGTCTTCCTCGACGCACTGCCCCGCACACCGACCGGCAAGCTGCAACGGTTCCGGCTGCGCGCTCTAGAGTGATCGCGTGGCCGAGCAGCACACCCCCAGATCCCTGATCGTCACCCTGTACGGCGCGTACGGACGCGAACGGCCGGGCCCCCTGGCCGTGGCCGAACTGATCCGGCTGCTGGGCGCACTCGGCGTGGACGCGCCGTCGGTGCGTTCCTCCGTCTCCCGGCTCAAACGGCGCGGCCTGCTGGTCCCCGAGCGCACACCGGTGGGCACGGCGGGCTACGCGCTGTCCGCGGACGCCCGCCAGCTCCTCGACGACGGCGACCGCCGCATCTACGCCCCCTCGTCCGCCGACCTGGCCGACGGCTGGGTCATCGCGGTCTTCTCCGTACCGGAGTCCGAGCGCCACAAGCGCCATCTGCTGCGCTCCCGCCTGGTCAGGCTCGGGTTCGGGGCGGCGGCGCCCGGGGTGTGGATCGCACCTGCAAGGCTTCGCGAGGAGACCGAGCACACGCTGCGGCGCCTGCAACTCGACACGTACGTGGACCTCTTCCGCGGCGAGCACCTCGGCTTCGCGGCGACGGCCGACTCGGTCGCCCGCTGGTGGGACCTGGCAGCGATCGCCAAGCAGCACGAGGAGTTCCTGGATCTGCACGAGCCCGTACTGCGGTCGTGGGAGGGCCGTGACGGAACACCCGCCGAGGACGCCTACCGGGACTACCTGCCGGCCCTGGACTCGTGGCGACGCCTGCCGTACGCCGACCCCGGGCTGCCCGCCGAGCTGCTGCCCCAGGGCTGGCCGGGCGGCCGTTCCGCCGAGGTCTTCGGCCGGCTGCACGTGCGGCTGCGGGACGCGGGGGCCACGTTCGTCACCGGAGAGCCGCAGCAGTGAGCGAGGAACCGGAGCCCCGCTGGGCAGTGGCCGCGAACGTGGTCCTGTGGCGGCGGTACGGGGACCTCGGGCAGAGCTGCGGCCGGGAACGAAGGCGTACCGGGGCGGGGCGAAGGTGTTCGTCGCGGCCACGTACCCCGGCACGGGACACGAACAACTGACCACGATCGGGCGCGGGCGGCACACCGGGCGGTGGATCACCCTCGACACGGCCACCCGCCATCTGCACAGCTTCCGCGCCAAGCTGGTGTACACACAGGCGGTGCTGCGGCGGTACGAACTGATCGGCCACCGGCCGGTGTCGAACGAGGCGGAGGCCGTGGAAAACGCGGCGTTGCTGGAGCGGATCGCCGCCGAGCAGCGTGCTTCGTACCACGGCGGACCGCACCGATCCGTGCCGTTGCCACGAGTGCCTCGGCTCAGGGTGAGCCGCTGTCACGGGTGTCTCGGCGCAGAGTGAGTCGCGGCCTCGGGGCGTCGGTGCGGCCCGTGGGCGGCTTGCGGCTGCCCGCGCGGTACGGGAGGGGCCAGGGCGCGGCCTCGCCCGTGTAGTCCTGGTCGGCCGCCGCGTGGAGCGTCCAGTGCGGGTCGTAGAGGTGGGGCCTGGCCAGCGCGCACAGGTCGGCCCGGCCGGCCAGCAGGATCGAATTGACGTCGTCCCACGAGGAGATGGCTCCGACGGCGATCACCGGGATGTGCGCCTCGTTGCGGACGCGGTCGGCGAACGGGGTCTGGTACGAGCGGCCGTACTCGGGGCGTTCCTCGGCGACCACCTGGCCGGTGGAGACGTCGATGGCGTCGGCGCCGTGGGCGGCGAAGGCACGGGCGAGCGCGACGGCGTCCCTTGCGGTGGTACCGCCGTCGGCCCAGTCGGTGGCGGAGATACGGACCGTCATGGGCCGGTCGTCCGGCCAGATGTCGCGCATCGCGTCGAACACCTCGAGCGGGAAACGCAGCCGGTTGTCGCGGGAACCTCCGTACGCGTCGGTCCGTTGGTTGGTCAGCGGGGAGAGGAAGCCGGACAGCAGGTAGCCGTGGGCGCAGTGGAGTTCGAGGAGGTCGAAGCCGCTGTGGGCGGCGCGGCGCGTGGCCGCGGCGAACTGCTCCCGGATCTCGGTGAGTCCGGTGCGGTCGAGGGCGTGGGGGATCTGGTTGGTCCCTGGGCGGTACGGAAGCGGGGAGGCTGCGGACACGGGCCAGTTGCCGGTGTCGAGCGGCTGGTCGATGCCTTCCCACATGAGTTTGGTGGAGCCCTTGCGGCCGGAGTGGCCGAGTTGGACACCGATGGCGGTGCCGGGCGAGTTGTGGTGGACGAAGTCGGTGACGCGACGCCAGGCGGCGGCCTGCTCGGGGGTGTAGAGGCCGGTGCAGCCGGGGGTGATGCGGCCCTCGGGGCTCACGCACACCATCTCGGTCATGACCAGGCCCGCTCCGCCGAGGGCGCGGGCGCCGAGGTGGACGAGATGGAAGTCGCCGGGCAGGCCGTCCTCGGCGACGTACATGTCCATGGGCGAGACGACGACGCGGTTGCGCAGGGTCAGCCCGCGCAGCCGGAAGGGGGTGAACATCGGCGGTGTGCCCGGCGGACAGCCGAAGTCCTGCTCGACTGCGCCGGTGAAGGCGGGGTCGCGCAGCCGCAGGTTGTCGTGGGTGACGCGTCGGCTGCGGGTGAGCAGGTTGAAGGCGAACTGGCGGGGCGGCTGGTCCGTGTAGGTGGCGACCTCCTCGAACCATCGCAGGCTGGCGGCGGCCGCGCGCTGGGTGGACTCCACGACCGGGCGGCGCTCGGCCTCGTAGGCGGCGAGGGCGGCGGGCAGGTCGGGCTGCTCCTCGATGCAGGCGGCGAGCGCGAGGGCGTCCTCGACGGCGAGCTTGGTGCCCGAGCCGATGGAGAAGTGCGCGGTGTGGGCGGCATCGCCCAGCAGCACGGTGTTGCCGTGCGACCAGTGGTCGTTGACGACGGTGCGGAACGCGGTCCAAGTCGAGGAGTTGCCGCGCAGGGGGCGGCCGCCGAGGACGTCCGCGAAGACCTTCGCGCAGCGCTCGGTCGACTGCTGCTCGTCGCAGGCGTCCAGGCCGGCTGCGAGCCAGACCTCCTCGCGCATCTCGACGATGACGGTGGAGGCGTCGGACGAGTAGGGGTAGCCGTGCAGTTGCATGACGCCGTGTTCGGTCTCGGCGATCTCGAACCGGAAGGAGTCGAAGGCGAAGTCGGCGGCGAGCCAGATGTACCGGCAGCGGTGAGTGGTGACCCGCGGAGCGAAGACGTCGGCGTGGGCGTCGCGGGTGGCGCTGTGGACGCCGTCCGCGGCGATGACCAGGTCATGGCCGGCTGCGAGTTCCGATGCGGGCGGGGCGGGGGTGCGGAAACGGAGGTCCACGCCAAGGCCGCGGCAGCGTTCGTGCAGGATCTCCAGCAGCCTGCGCCGCCCGAGCGCCGCGAAGCCGTGGCCGCCGGAGCTGAGGGTCTGCCCGCGGTGGGTGACGTCGATGTCGTCCCACCGCACGAACTCGTCCTTCAGGGCCTGGTGGACGACAGGATCGGCGTGCTCGATCCCGCCGAGGGTCTCGTCGGACAGGACGACGCCGAAGCCGAAGGTGTCGTCAGGAGCGTTCCGTTCCCAGACGGTGATCTCGCGAGCCGGATCCAGCCGCTTGAGCAGAGCGGCGGCGTAGAGCCCACCCGGCCCGCCCCCGATGACGGCGATGCGCAGGGGGCGGACGGGGCCGGTGCGAGCGGGGCCCGCCACGGTGGCGGGCGCCGCCACCGACGCCGGCCCGCTCAGGCCCGCCTCGCGTCGGGCCGCCGGAGCCGGGGCGGACCGGGCCGCAGGGCCGGTCGCGGGCATGTCAGCGGCCCTGCCATTTGGGTGTGCGCTTCTCGGTGAAGGCCGCGTGGAACTCCGTGTAGTCCGCGCCGTTCATCAGCAGCGCCTGCGTCGCCGCGTCCATCTCGACCGCCGCGGCGAGCGGCATGTCGAGCTCGGCGGTCAGCAGCGCCTTGGTCTGCGCGTACGCCAACGCTGGGCCGTCCGCCAGATGCCGGGCGAGTTCGGCGGCCCGGGCGCCCGCCTGCCCTTCTTCCACCAGCTCGCTGATCAGGCCGATCCGCTCGGCCTCCGGCGCCCGGACCGCGTCGCCCAGCATGAGGAGACGGGTCGCATGACCGAGCCCGACGACCCGGGGCAGCAGATAGGCCGCGCCCATGTCGCCGCCGGAAAGCCCCACCCTGGTGAACAGGAAGGCGAAGCGGGCGGACGGGTCTGCGATCCGGAAGTCGGCGGCCAGCGCGAGCACCGCCCCCGCCCCCGCCGCGACGCCGTGCACCGCGGCGATCACGGGGAACGGACACTCGCGGATCGCCCGTACGACCTGGCCCGTCATCCGGTTGAAGTCGAGCAGCTGGGCGGTGTCCATCGACAGGGTGGCCCCGATGATCTCGTCGACGTCCCCGCCGGAGCAGAAACCGCGACCTTGGCCGCCGAGGACGAGCGCACGCACCGAGCGCTCCCGGGCCAGTTCCGCGAGCAGGTCACGCAGATCCGCGTAGGCGCCGAAGGTGAGCGCGTTCAGCTTGTCCGGCCGGGCGAGGGTGACGGTGGCCACACCGTCCTGTCTCGTCAGTCGCAGATGGCGCCATTCCTCCGTGCGGGGCGCGGAACCGGTAAAGGGGCTCATGGAGTGGGGCCTCCTTCGGAGCGGGCGGCCTGCTGCTCCGCCTCTGCGCTCGTACGGCACTTCTACGGCACTCGTTCTGCAGACGACGCTATCACTCGTTCGTGACTTCCGTCACGAGTGCGCGATACGAGTGTTCCGACTCCGCAAAGGTCCCGTCCCGGTTGTGGCACAGGTCCCCTGCGGCACGGGCACTCGCCTCTGGTCCGGCGTCCTGGGGTTCGTAGGGTGGGGAACTGCCCACCGCCGTCGAACGGACATCCAGCCTTGCCCCCAGCCACCGGCCCCGCCTCCTGGCGCATCGCGCTGCCGCACACCACGGCGGCCGTGCCCATCGCCCGCGCGTTGGTGCGCGCGGCGCTGGCCGACGGCGATCACGCGGCGCCGCCCGACCGCGACACGGCGGAGTTGCTCACCGCCGAGCTGGTCGCCAACGCCGTCGAGCACACCGACGGCACGACGCCCATAGAGCTTGTGGTGGAGCTGCGGCCGACGGGCTGCCAGGTCGAGGTCCACGACGCCGACCCGGCGCCACCCGGCGGCCTCTCACCGGCGGCCCCTATGCCGGACCCTGATCCGTGGCAGGAGCACGGCCGTGGCCTGCTGCTGATCAGGGCGCTGAGTTCCGCCTGCGGTCACCGGCCGACGCCTCGCGGCAAGGCGGTCTGGTTCACGCTCCCCGCGGAGGCCTGAGCAGGCTCGGTCACCCCTGGTCGCCCGACCAGGGGTGACGAGAGCGCGTCGGCCGCCGCGAGGGGCCGGCTCCGCGTCACGCGTCGACGAGCTCCTGCGCGTCGGCCGGCGGGGTCCGGTCCGCCGTGGCCAGCCGGGAATGCCGGCGCCCGTAGAGGGCGTAGACGAGGGCTCCGACGAGCAGGAACGCAGCGAACTGCACCCAGGTCGGCCAGCCGGTCCCCCACATCAGGTAGAGGCAGCAGGCGACGCCGAGAGCGGGGGTGAGCGGGTACAGGGGCACCCGGAACTTCGTCTCCGTCCGCGGGTACCGGCGGCGCAGCGCGATCACGGCCACGTTGACGGCGGCCATGACGGCGAGGGTGCCGATGGTCGTCAGGTTCATCACCACGTCGAGCGGCACGACGGCGGCCGGGACGGCGAACGTCGCGGCGACGATCCATGTGTTGGCGACCGGGGTGGCCGTCTTCGGGGAGACCCGCTCGAAGACCCGCGGAATCAGGCCGTCGCGGGACATGGACAGCAGGATCCGGGTCTGCCCGTACATCACGGCCAGGACGACGGAGGCGATGGCGACGACCGCGCCGAAGGCGATCACTCCGCCGCCCACGCCGGAGCCGGTGACGTCCCCCACGATCAGCGAGAGCGCGGCGGGCTTGTCGGCGACGTCGTCCGCCGACATCGCGCCGATGGCGGCGAGCGCCACGAGGCAGTAGAGCAGCGTGACGACGCCGATGCAGATCATGATCGCGAGCGGGATGTTGCGCCTGGGATTCTTGACCTCCTCACCCGCCGTGGTGATCGCGTCGAAGCCGATGTACGAGAAGAAGGCGAGCGACGCGCCGGAGGTGATGCCCGCCAGGTGGTGCGGCGAGAACGGCGAGAGGTTGTCCGAGGTGTAGGCGGTGAACGCGATGGCGCAGAAGAGGACCAGGATCGCGATCTTGACCACGGCCATGACGGCGGTGGCGCGGGCGCTCTCACGGATACCGCGGACCAGGAGCAGCGCGGCGAGGATCATCACCACGACGGCCGGGACGTTGACGATGCCTCCCTCGCCCGGCGGGCTGGAGAGCGCGGTGGGCAGCGAGAGGCCGGTGAGGCTGTTCAGCAGCTCGTCGAGGTACTGACCCCATCCGACGGCGACCGCGGAGGCGGAGACGCCGTACTCGAGGAGCAGGCACCAGCCGACGAGGAAGGCCACGCGTTCGCCGAGGGTGGCGTAGGCGAACGAGTAGGAGCTGCCGGACACCGGGATGGCGCTGCCCAGCTCGGCGAAGGAGAACGCGGTGAAGATGCAGGTGATCGCCGCGAGGACGAAGGACACGACGACCGCGGGGCCGGCCTCGGCGACGGAGTCGGAGAGGCCGACGAATATGCCGGTGCCGACGATCGCGCCGACGCCGAAACACACGAGCTGGAAGAGGCCCATGGTGCGTTTGAGGCCGTGGCCCTCGATGTCCGCGCCGGATTCGGCGACAAGCTGGGCTGGGCTCTTGATGCGCATGGGGCCGTTCTCTTCTGCAGTCGTGGAAAAACACAACGGGGCCCGGGCGTGCGAGCCCGGACCCCACTGACGGCGGACATACTAGCCCGCTATACGCATGATCACCCAATCGGGCGCATTGCTATACGGAGACCCCGTTCTCGCCCTCGCCGGCGCCGGCGAGGGTGGCGACCATGACCGCCTTGATGGTGTGCATCCGGTTCTCCGCCTGGTCGAAGACCACCGAGCACTCCGACTCGAAAACCTCGTCGGCGACCTCCAGCTCGGTCAGCCCGTGCCGCTCGTGGATCTCCCGGGCGACCGTGGTGCCGAGGTCGTGGAAGGCGGGCAGGCAGTGCAGGAACTTCACCTCCGCGTTGCCGGTGGCGCGCAGCACGTCCATGGTCACCGCATACGGCGCGAGTGCCTTGACCCGCTCGTCCCAGACCTCCTTGGGCTCCCCCATCGACACCCATACGTCGGTGGCGACGAAGTCGGCCCCGCGCACGCCCTCGGCGATGTCCTCGGTGAGGGTGACCGTGGCTCCGCTTTCGGCCGCGGCCCTGCGCGCCTCCGCGACGACCTCCTCCGCCGGCCAGTAGGCCCTGGGGGCGACGATCCGGACGTCCATGCCGAGCAGAGCGCCGGTGACCAGGTAGGAGTTGCCCATGTTGAGGCGGGCGTCGCCGAGGTAGGCGAACGAGATCCGCTCCAGGGGCTTGTCGCTGTGCTCGGTCATGGTGAGCACGTCGGCGAGCATCTGCGTGGGGTGCCATGTGTCGGTGAGGCCGTTGTAGACGGGCACCCCGGCGTGCGCGGCGAGCTCCTCGACGGTGCCCTGGGCGTCTCCGCGGAACTCGATGGCATCGAACATCCGGCCGAGTACCCGCGCGGTGTCCTTGGCGGACTCCTTGGTGCCGATGTGGGAGCCTGCGGGGTCGATGTACGTGGTCGAGGCACCCTGGTCGGCGGCGGCCACCTCGAAGGCGCAGCGGGTACGGGTCGACGACTTCTCGAAGATCAGCGCGATGTTCCTGCCGCGCAGCCGCTGGACCTCGCTGCCGGCGCGCTTGGCGGCCTTGAGCTCGGCGGCAAGGCCGACGAGGCCGCGGAACTCCTCGGCGGTGAAGTCGAGCTCCTTGAGGAAGTGGCGGCCCTCGAGATGTATCGCCATGGTGGCTGCTCCTGCGTGGCGGATGCGATGACAATGGAACTCTATACGATTGCCTGCATCGCTATACAGCGTCTCTTTCCACGGGACAGCTCATACAGCGGGGCCCGCCGCGGCCCCGGCCCAGTTCGCTGCCCGGGATTTCGATGACCTCGATGCCCTGCTTGCGCAAATGGGTGTTGGTGGTCACATTGCGCTCGTACGCGACGACGACGCCCGGCTCGACGGCCAGGACGTTGCACCCGTCGTCCCACTGCTCGCGCTCCGCCGCGTGCACGTCCTGCGTCGCGGTCAGCACCCGGATGTCCTTGAGCCCGAGCGCCGCCGCGATCGCGTCGTGCATCTGCTCCGGCGGGTGGTCGCTGACCCTCAGACTGCCGGTGCCCTCGGCCGGCTCGATGGTGTAGGAGCGGAGCATGCCGAGCCCCGCGTACTGGGTGAAGGTGTCGGCGTCGACCATCGTCATGACAGTGTCCAGATGCATGAGCGCGCGCCGCTTGGGCATGTCGAGGGCCACGATCGTGCGGGCGGAACCGGCCGCGAAGAGCCCGCGGGCCAGCATCTCCACGGCCTGCGGTGTGGTGCGCTCGCTCATCCCGATCAGGACCGCGCCGTTGCCGATCACCAGCACATCACCGCCCTCGATGGTGGAGGGGTAGTCGTCCTGCCCCTCCGACCAGTGATGGAACGGCTCCACCTCGGGCCCGACGAACAGCGGGTGGTGCTTGTAGATCGCCTCGAAGTGCACGGTCTCGCGCCGCCGGGCCGGCCAGCGCATGGCGTTGATCGAGACGCCGTCGTAGATCCAGGCCGAAGTGTCGCGGGTGAAGAGGTGGTTGGGCAGCGGATGGAGCAGGAAATCGTCCAGATCCATCACGTGGAAGCGCACCGACGTCGGCTCCGAATGGCCGGCGAGGAACTCCCGCTTGGTCATCCCGCCGATCAGCGCCTCGACCAGGTCCGCGGTGGGCAGTTCGTCGAAGGCCGACCGCAGATGGCCGGTGGCGAGCGGACCGTACTCCTTCTCGTCGAAGACGCGGTCCAGCACGAGCTTTCTGGCCTCGGGGATCTCCATCGACTCCCGCAGCAGATCACCGAAGAGATGCACCGCCACCCCCCGGTCGCGCAGCACATCCGCGAACCCGTCGTGCTCATGCCGGGCGCGGCGCACCCAGAGCACGTCGTCGAAGAGCAGTGCGTCCTTGTTGCTCGGAGTGAGCCGTTTCAGCTCGAGATCGGGCCGGTGCAGTATGACCCGGCGCAGCCGCCCGGTCTCGGAGTCGACATGGAATCCCATGCCCCCATCCTGGCCGGGCGGGCCGTCGGGCACACGCCGTACGCGGATCTTCGGCCATGAGCGGCCGTCAGTACCTCGCGACGATCCATATGAGCAGGGTGACCACCAGTACGCCGAAGCCGCCCAGGGCGAAGAGGAAGGTCCTGCCGTGACCGGCCGCCCCCTGCGATGCGTGGCCCGGTCCGTCCGCGGCCTGTCGCGGGCGCCGCTGGGACCGCTCGGGATCGGTCGGCGCATAGTGGGTAATTGTCTGCGGCTGCGCGGTGGGGGTGGGCGGCGGATCGGGGGCGCGGTGCACCGGCCTGCCGTATTCGGGCCCATGGCGGCGCGGACCGGGGGCGCTGCGTGGCGGGTCGTGGCGCTCGAAGCCGTGCCGCTCGGGCTCATGGCGTTGCGGCTCGGGGCGGCGGAGGTCCTGCCGTCCGGGCATGTGGGAGGCGGACTGCGTGGGCGGCAGCTGCTCGGGGGGCTCAGGCAGCCGGCCGGAAGGTGCCGGGGCACGGCGCAGCAGTTCCTGCCACACCTGGAACGTGATCCCCGGATCGTCACCGCCCGTCAAGATCTGTTCGGCCGCCGCCCGCTTGACCCGGTCGTCCCCGCGGTACATGCGGGGCAGCAGTTCGGCCAGCTGCTCGCCGACGTCCGGTTCCGCCGCGAAGGGCCGCACCGCCCAGCGGTACAGCGCGGCCGCGTTGGCGGCGCGCACCGGCTCGTCCGGGTCGCCCGGGGCCTCCCGGGTCCGGCGCGCCAGAAAGAGGTCCTGCCGCAGGACGGCCCGGCACAGTTGCTTGCGCTCGGCGGGCGGCCAGTCCGGCCAGCGGTCGGCGATACGGCGCACGATCAGTGTCAGGGCGGTGTACGAGGGCTCGCTCACGAGCACCCGAAGCAGATCGGTGTCGCCGGCGTCCCGGAGCACGTCGGCCTCTTCCCGCTCGTCACGGCAGGCCTGCAGCCGTGCCGAGAGCAAGTCGGCGCCCAGCGGGGCGGGCTTGCGGCCGAGGACCGGCAGTCGGCGCCGACCGCCGCCGGGCTCCGGCCAGGTGGGCCGTACCACCGGCAGTGCCTCGGCGCGCGCCGCACGAGTCGGCGGTGGCGGTGGCGGTGGCGGTGGCGGTGGCGGTGGCGGTGGCGGTGGCGGTGGCGGTGGCGGTGGCGACATGGTGGCAGGCGCGGGCGTTTCCGCACGGGCTGCCGGGACGGGCGGCGGATCGAAGGAGGAGCGCCGACTGCCGCCGTACGAGGAGAGCGAGGAGGAGGCGGACGGCCCGCCGAGGGACTCGTCCGACGGCGGCCGTTCCGCTACGACTCGGCCCGGCTCCTGCCGCTCCGCCACCGGCCGGCCTGGCTCGTACCGCTCCCGCTCGTGCGGAACCGAGTGCGCTCTCCGCTCACGCGCGCGGCGCTCCAGCGACGCGAGCGCGTCCTCGGCGGCGGCCACCAGCTTCCGGGCGTCCCGCGCCGCACCGGGGTGGGGCAGCGCCGCGATCAGTGCGTCCGCGAGCTCGAACTCGTGCGCGTCGCCGCGTTCGACGGCGCGCAGATAGCCGCGCACCAACTGCTCGGCCACCTCGCGAGGCCGGTCGTCCGGCGGCTCCCAGGGGTCGGTGCGGACCCGCGGCCCGTCCTGGTCCGGCGAACTGGGCCAGCGGCTCACGAACATGAACCCGAGTTGGCGGCTCTCCGCGGTGTCGTGCGTCGCGAAGGTCCATGCCCGGGGCAGAGCCCTGCTGAAGATCCCGTACAGACCCCACAGCAGACAGCACGGCCCGTCGTCGCCCATGCGGTCCAGCACGGTGTAGAGCCCGCCTGGATTCCGCAGCACCTCCGCCGCCACCGCCGCGAGCTCCGGCGCGGCATGCGCAAGGCGGCCGGCCAGCTGTCGCCCGCCCGCGAGGGCGGACTCCCCGAGGGCCGCGAGCGGAACGGGATCGAGCGCGCCGCGCACCTCACCGACCGGTATCCCGCTGCCCTCCCAGCTCCAGTCGTACAGACCCAGACAGGTCTCGGCGTCGAGGCTCTCCTCCGGCCCGTACAGCGCGTGACACAAGGTGTCCTGGCGTCCTCCGTGGCCGCGCCACGGTCTGCGGTGCACCAGCATCGCCGTCGGCGAGTCGTCGCTCACCAGGCGCACGAGGGCCGGGGAGGTGTCCCGGCCCGCCGGCCGCAGCAGGTGGGAGATCGGCCTGAACAGCCGGGCCACCTCGCTGCGTTCGCCGGACCAGGCGACCGGTCCGAAGCCGGTGTTCCCCAGCGGGTTGGCGCCGTCCCAGCGGAAGACGATCTGGTCCACCGTCCCTGCCCGACGTGCCGTCATACCCCTGTCTCCCTCAACTCGGCCCCGGGCAGCAGCCCGCACATCGCGAACACGGACAGCAGCGGGGCCAGGACCCGACGCGGCCGTACGCCGTGCGGGAAGGTCTCCCCCTGCTCCTGGCCGCCGGTCGCCGCCACGAAGTGCAGCGTGCAGCGGGCGCAGTCGTCGAACGGTTTCAACCACGCCTTGCTGCCGTGGTGGCGGACGAAGGCGTGGACGTCGCGGCTCTCCTCACGCAGTTGCCTGTCGTCCAGCAGGGACGGCAGGCCGCGGGCCAGCCAGCGGTCGACCGAGGGGTCGAAGCGGATCAGGTCGCTCTTGTTCAGCGCCACGGCCGCAGGGGCGTCGATGTACGGGCCGCTGCGCGGGATCCTGCCGAGCACGGTGGCGAACGCCTCGTCACCCAGGTCGCGCCGGGTCAGACCGGTGCGCTCGCGGACCGGGTCGAGCTCCGGGATGCGCAGGGCACGCAGTGGGTCGAGCACGAAGATGAACGCGCCCACGCCCATGAGGAACCGTGTCACATCACTGTTCTGTGCGAGGTCCTCACCGGCCAGGTCGAAGAAGACCACCGGGCGCGTCCCCCCGGGGCCGGAGACCAGCAGGCCGTCGGCGAACTCGGCGAACCGCACCTGACCGGTCCGCCGCAGTACCTCTCCCCGGTGCAGCGGATGCACCATCTCGTCGAGGTATTCACGATGCTCGTCCGGGTTGAGGGGCAGGCACTTGAGCCCGTACGGCTCGAGGCCGCCCTGCTCGATCTCGCCGAGCATCGCGGCCAGCAGATGGGTCTTGCCCGCCGCGGAACTGCCGACCATGGCGACGGTGAGCGGCTCGCCGCTGGTGAGGTAGGGGACGGGCAGCCGGTGAGGCTGGTTCTCGTCCGCGTGCGGGCACATCTGGAACGCCTGGCGCAGTGCGTCCTGACGGTGCATCGGGCGGCGTTCCGTACTCAGGTCCAGCTTCTTCTGCTCCCGTCTGCTGTCGAGGGTGAACAACTGCGTCTCGTCGTACGCCACGGGCAGCAGGCAGTGCGGGCACAACGGCGGCGTCCCCGGCAGGGACGCGGCCGCCGGAACCTCCGGCCGGACGACGGCGGGCCGGCCGCCGCCCAAAAGCCACCGCAGTGAGCGGCGCGCCGGGACCTCCGCCGGCTCGTCGAACGTCTCCTCGTCCCGGTCCAGCCCGAGTCGGGAGCGCTTCTCGGCGAGCCTTTCGTCGAACTCGGTGCGTGCCCCGGCGAGCGGATCCGCGGCGGAGGAGACGGCGGCGAGCGGGTCGCTCACATTGAGCAGGCGCAGGAGTTCGGCCGGCCGCGCCCGCGCTTCCGCCCGGGGAGCGAACGCGCCGGCCTCCCCGAGCGCGGCGAGTCTGCGGAACTCGTCGAGGTCGTCCGGAGCCCCGTCGGCGCGGCCCTGCCGTCCCGAGAGCAGGAAGTACATGAGCTGCGCCACCGACCACAGGTCGTCGCGGGGGTCGGCGGTGCCCTGACCGTCGCGCTGCTCCGGCGACGCCCAGGGAGCCTCGCCGAACGATGCGCGCGGCTCACCCACCCGCTGGGTGCGGTACGGCTCGCACAGCCGTACGTGGGACCCGTCCCAGCGGACCGTGTACGGGCTGATCGCCCGGTGCACCAGCCCGGCCTCCTCCAGCAGACGCACCGCGAGCGTGAGCTGACTGAGCACCTTGAACTGGTCCGCGACGGTCAGCGCGCCCTGCCAGGCGGCGACGGGCCGGCCGGCCGGAGCCTTGTAGAGGACGAAGGGCTCCGGCGCGTCGAGATGGAAGCCGGCCATGCGGGTGAACAGCTCGCAGTAGCGCTCGGTACCGAAGCCGCGCTCCACCGCCATCGCCGCGCTCACCTCCCTCTCGAGCGCGCTGTATGCGCCGGCGACTTTGCTCGCCGAACGCGGCAGCCGGTACTGGAGCAGCCGCCAGCCCTTTCCGAGCACCACTTGGCGGGCGGCGAACGGCGCCCACTCGGTCCGGTGGACGTCGTCGGCGAACCGGGCGGTGAAGCGGACGAGGTCCTGCCGGGGTGTGTAGAACTCCAGCTCCTCCATGGCCTCCGCCGACGTCACCGCGTCGCCCGAGTTGTGCGGCAGGGTCATGGCGCCCCGCCCTCCTCTCCCCTGACGGACCTGACCGTCTCCGGGCGCATCGGCACCAGCTTCAACACCCCCGCATGCCGGCCGCCCGCCGTCCAGACCACGTCCTCGGCGGCCGGCCAGGCGTCCTGACCGGTGTCCGGCTCGGCGCCCCTGCGCATGGCCTCCGGGGCGAAGCGGAACAGACGTGCTGCCTGCGGGTCCTTGGACAGCAGCCGCCTGTGCTCGGCACCGCACAGCGGGACCAGGTGCTCGGCGCCGCCCTCGCCGAGGAGACGGCCCACCCGGTCGGCGGAGACGCCCAGCAGACTGGCGATGCCCGGCCGGTTCGCGGGATCGGGCGCGTACGGCGGCGCGGCAGCGGCTCCGTCCCTGCCGAGTCGGCGGTGCTCCTCGTCGAGGAGTTCGTCCATCCGGGGGCGCAACGACACCCCGCCCGCGGTCGCCGGTTCACGCTCCACGGCGGCCCAGCGGGTGGCGAGGATCGTCACGGCTCCCTGAGTGAGGTCGCCGACCAGGGTGTCGACCAGTTCCGGTCCGCCGTCGCCGGTCTCCCGCTCGAGCCAGGGCAGCGCGTCGTCGCCCGATCCGGACGGCCACAGATCACGCAGGGCGTGCTGCTGATCGTCGGCAGGCGGTGTTGCGTCGTCGACGCCGTCCGGGGCCCAGGCCGGTTCCGGCCAGGGCGCGGGCCGCGGCACCGCACTGTCGGTGCCGAAGTCCGGACCGGAGGGCGGGCCGGCGTCCGGCGCGAGCGGTTCGGACCACGGGTCGTCGGACCAGTCGTCCGCGCCACTTCCCCAGCTGTCCCAGTCGAAGCCACCCGTGGCGCCGGACGACGGACCGCCCGGTTCGTCCACCGGCAGCGGCCGGCCGACGGCCGGGCCGGCGCGCAGTCTGGCCTCCACCGTGTCCGCCAGACCGCGCACGAGCAGCGCGACGGCACGGGCCGCGTCGGAGCAGTGGTAACGGGCGTCGGCGAGCAGCCAGTCGTGCACGACGGTGTCGGCCAGCAGTTCGTCGACCTCCGAGACCGCGCGGGAGGCGAAGGTCCAGTCGGTCTGCGACCACCAGTCGTCGACCGCCGCCGTCCAGTCGCGTACCGCCAGCAGCACCAAGGCGGCCAGGGCGGCGACCAGGGCGACCGGGCCCACCCACGGCGGCGGCGACAGCGCCAGGCCGGCGGCGGCACCGATCACGCCGCCGGCGACGCCGGCAAGGAGACGGGTGAGGGCGCGGGTGTCGCCACCGCCGTCGAGGCCGCCGTCACGCGAACGGCCGGGCCGCCGCCGCAGCATCAGCACGGCCAGCCCCGCGGCCACCAGCCCGGTGAGCGGGCCGGTGACCCAGCCGGTCACCGGCCACAGCCCGGCGACGCAGCAGATCAGGAATGCGAGGCCGGCGTCGCGACCCCAAGGGCCGGGCGTCGTGAACCGTGGCGGCAGGGAAAGTTCCGCGACCCGCTCCGGCGGACAGGCTTCGTCGAGCCGCCGCAGCCGGGCCGTGCTGCCGGCCGGCGCCGACCGGTCGGCGAGCGCGCTGAGCCGTGCGGCGACCGATCGCAGCGGAAGCCGGTCACCGAGCAGACGCTCCGTATGCCCGCGCAACGCCGGGCCGACGCCGGCACGGGTTACTTCCGGCACCTCGGTCAGTTCGATGCCGCGCTCCATCAGGCGACTGCGCTGCTCGGGAAGGACACGGTCGCCGCCGCCGTCGCCGAGCGCACCCGCGACCTCGGCCCGGAAGGCAGCCAGCGCGTCGGCGAGACGCTCGAACCGTGCGGGCAGGTCGGCCTCCTTGCCTGCCCTGCCGAACAGACCCGCCGCGCCACGGATTCCTTCGCAGACCTCCCTGGTCTCGTCCAGGGCGTCCAGGCACTCCTCGTGCCGGTCGTGCATCCGCCCGCCGGGGATCAGCCACGGGCGGTCGGCGAGACTGCGCGGCACCGACTGGCCGAGCAGAAGGGACAGTCCCGGCGCGAGACCGTCCTGCGCCCCCGCGCCGGAGCGCGCCCCACCGGTCGGCTGCACGTGAGCCGGTACGTCCTGACCGGCGAGATGCTCCAGGGCCTGCCGCCAGGACCGGGAGCGCGCGTCGTCGGTCAGGTCGTGTTCGAGCACACGGACAGCGGGCACGGCGACGCCCTGCGGCACGTCGGCCAGTTCCCGCAGCACCGAGTCGAACACCGCTGTTTCCAGGAGGAGTTCGAGCAACGGACGCAGCGAGGCGTCGAACCTCTCGGTCCCCGGAGCGGCACCCGCGAGAGTGTCCGGCAGCCACAGCACGCCCGCCTCCGGCGGGCCGAGCGGCAGGGGCCTGCGGAGCTGCCGCTGCTCCGGCGCGCCCACCGCGAGGCACAACAGGCGGGCGGGGCCGTGGGAGTAGAGCCGTTCGTGCAGAAGTTGGTGACCGACGAGATCCGCTGCGCCGTCGATGACCAGGAACCGCCGGGTGAGGTCGTGTTCCGTCTGCTTGAGCGCCTCCTCCACGGATGCCGAGGCGCCGTCGCGGAGGTCCACGACGACGACCCGGCCCGCGGGGCTCTCAGTCCGGTTCACCATCGGTCGCCGTCCCGGTGCTGGTCGTGTTGCTGGTCCTGGTCCTGCCGTCCCCATTCGCCGTCGTCCCACGGGTCGGCGCCGCCGGGCGGCCCGGAGTGGGCCGAGGTGTCATCGGGGTCACGGCGGGGCGGGGGCCAGTGGTCGTAGGCGTCACGGTCCGGGGCGGGTTCGCGGTCGTACCCAGCGTGACGGTCACGGCCGGAGGCCGCCTCACGGTCGTACGCATCACGATCGCGCCCCGAAGCCGCCTCACGGTCGTACGCATCACGATCGCGCCCCGAGGCAGGCTCACGGTCGTACCCACCGTCACGGGCCCGACCTGGAGCGCGCTCCCGGTCCCGCCCGTCGTCACCGCCCGAAGCGGGTGCGCGATCCCACCCGTCGTCACCGCCCGAAGCCGGCGCGCGATCCCACCCGTCGTCACCGCCCGAAGCCGGCGCGCGATCCCACCCGTCGTCACCGTCCGAAGCCCGCTCCCGGTCGTACACACCGTCTCGCTCACGACCCGAAGCCGGCGTGCGCCCGTGCCCGTCCCGATCGCGGGCGTGCCCCGGCTCCCAGGCGTGATCCTCGTCCTGGCCGCCGCCGTGCCGGCGTTCTCCGCGGGCGTCCGGTGCCTGCTCCGGGCGCGGCGGTGGGACCGGCCCGGTCTCACGGCGTCGGGCGCCGCCCTGGGCGTGGCGTTGGTCCAGCGCGCGCAGGGACGGGCGGGTGGGGCGGGTCGCACCGGGGAAACGCATCTCCAGCGCGCCGGGGAAGGTCTGCTCCCAGAAGTCGCGCAGCGGGACCAGCCACTCCTCGTCCCCCGCGCCGAACTGCCCGGTCAGCTCCTTGATCAGCGCGACCTGGCGGGGTGCCACCTCGTGCACCAGCCGCAGGAAGAGCGGCGACGGCGCAGTGGGCGTGGTGGCGAGGCCGCCCGGCTGGGCGCTCATCAGACGCTCGCAGACCTCCTCGACGATCGGGCCCTCGTCGAGCAGGGCCCACTCCTCGTAGGCCCGCAGCAGCCCGGCCCAGCTGGAGACGTCGTCGTCGAACGCCTCCAGGCGCAGCGTCATGGTGGCGGCGCCGCCCTCCTGGAGGCGGATGCGGATCTGCTCGGGCGAGTCGGGCGATCCCTTGACGTCGACCAGGCCGTTCCACACCGCGCACAGGATGCGGTGCAGGATCCGGCGGCGGTCCTCCTCGGTGCTGGCCAGCCAGTCGTCGCGGTAGCCGAGGCGCTGGCGCCAGTGCAGGAAGTCGTCCACACCCGCGGCGTCCCGCGCTTCGGCCCACAGCCGCAGCACGTGCCGCACCTCGGAGACATCGGTGAGGCTCATGCCGCTCCGGAACAGCACGACCGTGATCGACTCGGTGTCCACGGCCCTGAACTCGGGCACCGCCCCATAGGGCAGGCGCAGTTCACGCCGCAGGAACGCCGCGGCGCCGGACCCGGCCTCGCTCTGCGGGTGCACGATGAGCACCTTCAGCGGGCCGCTGCCGTCCGGCTCGAAGCCGACGGGGAGGAGTCCGACGAGCTGGGAGCGGAACTGCTCCAGCCATCTGGCGTCCACCTTCGCGGCGGCGTCCTCGTCACCGGCCGCGGCCTGCAGCAGCACTCCGAGGGAGGGCAGCAGCGGGCGGTCGCCGAGCACGCTCGACTCCACGAACAGTCCCTTGACGCGCCGTTCGATGACCTGCTTGATCTCCTTGACCGCGGCCTGCGGCGAGCGGCGCACCGACTCCAGGGCGCGCATCCAGTCGTCCGGCCGGATCAGCTTGGCCACCAGGCGCGCGGCGCCCGGGTTCTCCGGCAGGTCCTCGTGCTGGTAGAGCCGGCGGATCACGTCGTCATAGAAGGCGGCCAGCGTGTTCTGCGGGGGCAGCAGGTACAGCACACCCTTGCGGTCCTTGCGGTAGAGCTCCTTGCGCCGCTCCGCGAAGAACTTGCGCTCGTCCTCCTCGTGCCCGCGCAGCGCCTTGACCAGCTCGCCGATCTCCTTGGTCGTGCGCAGCAGTGGCGGCCGCCAGCGCGACTCCTGGTCCTTCCAGCCTCGGTGCCACTTCTGCCGGGCCCGCCACTCGTACCAGGCGTTCTGTTCCTCGAGGGCATGCTGCACGTCGGGGTCGCCCCAGCGGGCCGGGACGAGTCCGCCGACCGCCCGCTTGATCAACGGGATCTGGGGCGGATGGACATCCACCCCCTCGTCGCGCTCCGGGTCGTTCCTGCGGTTGTCCAGCATGCCGACGAAGCCGGCTTCCGCGACCCGCTGGGGGTGGCCGGGCAGTCCAATGAGCAGCTTCTCCAGCTTGAACGGGTCCACGATGCCCAGCAGTTCACGGGCGCCCGGGCCGGGCCGGAACTCCTCGACCAGTCGCGGGATCTCGGCGTCCAGTTCGCGCTGGAGCCGGCCCAGCGCGTCGTCCATGTCGCCGAGCCGGTTCCGCAGGGCCTGCATGATGGCCCTGGTGCCCTTGGGCAGCGGATCGGGCGGCGTCACGACGGGTGCCTCGCGGGACCACAGCCGACCGATGGCGGAGCGGTCGAACATGTCGCGGACCCGGTCGGTGCCGTCGTCGGCGGCCTTGCGCGCCTCCTCGTCCATCGCCCGCACGGCCTGCGCCAACAGCCGGCCCGCCACTATCTCGGCGAGGTCGTCGACAGGAACGGTCAGCGAGGCGGCGAGGCTCGTCGACATGGACCGGTGGCCGATGCCCGACCTGGACGGCTTGGACCGCTCCACGCTCTTGTTGACGAAGCTGGCCGCGAACGACTGGTAGTCGCCTTCCGTGCGGCCCTGGTTGTTGTCGTCGCCGAGTTCCGTGCCGATGAGGGACATCACCATGGCGGTGATGGAGCGGCGGAGGTCCTCCCGCTTGATGCCCGCGGTGCGACTGAACAGGAAAGCGGTCTGCACCGTCGAGGGGCGCAGCGCGACCAGGCCTTCTCCCGGGTAGCGCACGCCGAGCGTGCCGTGCTCCTCCACGTCACCGAAGTCGGACCGGGCACTGGGCACGTTCTGGTCGTCGACCAGCCGGGAGAGGTCCACCAGGGCGCGGGACGAGTTCAGTTCGGCCTCGCGTCCACCGCCGGCCTCGGGCGGGAACGCCGAGGGCATGACGACCAGCGGATAGATCTTCACTCCCTTGACCTTGGACTTGCGGAATTCGTGTCCGATGAGGTGAATGAAGTCGTAGAAGATGCCGGCGCCGGTTCCGCCGGCCACGGAGAACGCCACGAACACGTCGCAGCCGCGGATCTGCCCCCCGCCCATCTCCCGCAGGTCGCCCTGTGAGGCGCTGATCGCGCCGATGGCCTCCCGCAGTTGGCGCAGCACCGGCTCGAGTCCGCTGCGCAGCGTCGCGAAGAGCGCCGACCTGCCCACGGTCGGCAGCTGCCCGGCCCCGGTGTGCAGGGGTGCGACCCTTGGCTGCCGCTCCTGCGGCGGCAGCCAGTCGTGCGTCTCGTCGTGCAGCGCGACCCGCAGCATCCTGGCCACCTCGGGCGAGCTGTCGTAGTCGGTCGGGAGCAGGTCGTGGATGATCCGTGAGGTGCGGGCATGGGCGGCGGCCTCGCCCGCTTTGAGACCGGCGGGCTGCAGCTGGTCCAGTTCGGACTCACTGAAGTCCGCGTAGACGAACTGCAGGCAGTCCGGCAGTTGGAACGGCAGCCGGCGGCCGTCGGTGACCAGCTTGTTGCCGTCGGGGCCGCACAGCTCCCGGCGCAGTCCGCGCTCCAGGTCCGCGCCGATCTGGGCGCCGGTGCCGCCCAGGCCGACGTAGAGCATGGGCTGGTAGATCTTCATGTCGTCTTCTCCTTGCGCCGTCGTCGACGGCCTCTCATGGCCGAGAGGAGCTTCAGAAGTTGGGGTCGGTACGCCGGGTGGTGCCGCTTCGGCCCGGTGCGACGGAGGCGTCGCCGCGGCTCCGGCCGCCGCGTGCGCCGCTCCCGTTCGAGGAGCCCGTGGGAGCGCCGCCTCGGGGGCGCGGCATCCGCCACCGGCCGCCCAGGCCGCCTCCGTCGCCCGGTCCGCCGCTGCCGTCGCGTCCGGTGCGGCTGCCTCTGCCGGTGCGGCCGGGGCCGGAGGCGGTGCTGCCGTCGCCGACGACGAGTTCCAGCCCGTCGCCGAGCGCGGTCGGCTCGCCCGGCCCGACGGTCCGTTCCCGGCCGCTCGGGGGCTTGAGCAGCAGCTGTCCGGCCGTCGTGCGCCGCAGGCGGTACGTCTGGGTGCCGCCTCGGCGGAGTGCGGGCGCCCCTCCCCCGGAGCGGTCGACGCTGAACAGGAACTCTCCGCCGGGGCACTGACCGGACCTGACGGTCAACGTGTCCGGCCGCTGTCCCTGCGCCCGCAGTTCGAGCCGGACGCCGGCGAGGTCCCGCCGCTTGGCTCCCGCCTTGAGGCGTACGGCGGCGACCGCTGCCAGTCCGAGCAGCAGCACCGCGGCCGCGGAGAACGCCCACCACCACTCGTCCCACAGCGTGGGCCTTTTCGTGACATGCACCCCGAGGAAGACGTTGTCCAGCACCCGGTCCCGGTCGCCGAGGTCGGTCACCGTGATGCGTCCCGACAGCTCCCCCAGCGGGGCGTCCGCGCCGAGGGTGACGGTGAACGGGGTGGCGCTGCCGCCGGGCGCGGCGTTCACCGTGGCGGGGGTGATGCGCAGGCCGGACCCGGGCGGCTGGTCGGCGAGGGCGAGGCGCAGGGTGTGCGGCCCGGAGTCGTTGTTCGTGACGTCGAGGGTTCCCGTGAACGTCCCGCCGGGGTGGAGCTCGGCACGGTCGACGGTCAGTCCGGCGGTGAGCACCGGCGTGCCCTCGGAGGTCCGTGCGTGCAGGGGACGGCGGTCGCTGGTGACGCCGGGTGCGGCCATCTCCGTGACGAGTTCGATCTCTCCGGTCGCGGTGGCGGGTACGGTGACGCGTCCGGTGTAGCGCACGTCGTCCGCCTGTGCGTCCGGTTGCTTGCCGTTGTCGGCCAGCGGCACCACGACCGGGTCGAACCCGGCTCCGGACATCCGCGCCGAGACCCGTACCCCCTTCAGCAGCTCGGGGTCGGTGATCACCACGCCGCGGCGGGTCTGCATGCGGACCTCGACGACCGCTTCCTCACCCGGTCGCGGGGAGGCCGGGCCGAGGGTGACGGCGGACCGAAGCTTGCCCTGCCAGATGGCGCGCACGGCGACCTCACGGTCGCGGTGGCCCTCCGGTGCCTCGATGTGCACCCGCCATTTGCCCGGCAGCGGGTTCTTCACCCGGAGCGCCTCCACCGGGCCGTCCTGTCCGCTGGTCTCGAAGGAGGAGCCGGCGAACTCGCCCTGGGTGGGCACGCGTCGGCCGTCGGGGTCGTAGTAGGTGACGGTGACCTTGGGGTCGTGCTTGCCGACGGTGATGGAGCCGTCGGTGGCGATGGGCGGGATCGTGACGTGCAGGTCGGCGGGCGGCTTGCCCGCGGTGCCGTGGGCGACGCGTGCGCAGCGCGCGGCGGCGAAGGTCTCCTGGAGGGCCTTGTCGATCTGCGCCGAGCTGCCGACCACGCGCATCTTGGGGGCCGAGCCGGGCAGGTCGGTGCAGCCGTTGCGGAATCCGCCCTCGGCCATCCTGGTCAGCGCGGCGCGGTCGATCTTGTCACCGAAGCCGAGCGGCCAGATCTGCACGGACTCCTTCCGTGCGCGGGCCAGTTCCTCCGCGAGGCGTTTGGAGCCGTTGGCCTGGCGGCTGGTCTCGTCGGTGCCGTACTCCGGACTGTCGGAGACGTCGAGCCGGCCGTCGGTGAGCAGGAAGACGACCTTGGGGATGTTCTCGGCGTCGTCCTCGGTGAGCCGGTCGACGGCCTGCCGCACGGCGGCGGGGAAGTCGGTTCCCGGGCCCATCGTCTTCTCGTCCCGCTCGCCCAGCTGCTGGACGCAGTCGCTCAGCCGCTGGCGCCCGGCGGTGTCGGCCGTCGTGAGCGCACACACCTCGCGGACCGGTGTCTGGCCTTCCTTCTCCGAGCTGCCGAAGCCGATCACAGCGGCGCGGGACCGCTCGGAGATCTCGCCCTGTGTGATCAGCGAGGCGGCTTCCACCTCACGGGCGAGATCGTCGTCGGACAAGCTGTCCGACTGGTCGACCACGACGGCGAAGTCGATCGGGTCGGGGCCGTCGGCCGCCGGGGCGGCCGCCGTACGCTGCGGGCCGCCCGGCCCGGCGGACACCTGCGCCGGTGCCGCCGCCACCAGCGTCAGGAGCAGGCAGGCCAGCACCGGCGCGTTCGTCTTGCGGATCAGTCTCATCGTCTCTCACCACAGCTCGCCGAAGAGGACCAGCAGCGCGCCGAGGGTCAGCGAGCAGACCCCCATGCGCAGCCACCGGTATTTGGCGGCCAGGACCGCCCCGTGCACCCGTGCCTGGCCGATCAGCCAGCGCACGACGTCCTCGCCCGACTCGGAGAGCCTGGCGAGCAGTTCATCGGCCGGTGTGCCGACCGAGAGATCCCGCAGGAACGTGCTGTCCGCTCCGGTCCGGGTGCGCGGCAGTATCACGCCGACGAGCATCAGCACGCCCGCCGCGCACAGCACCAGCCCGGCCGTCACGACGACTGCCGCCGGGCGGGAGGCCGGCAGCGGGAGTTCGCCCCGCGAGAAGGCGACGGCCAGCGCGGCGACCGCGCCGGAGAGCAGGATCGCCGCCTTGGCGTCGGCGCGGCCGATGTCCTCGCGCACGGAGGTGAGCAGCCGCTCCGCCACGAACCGCACATCGGGCCCGGCGCCCGGGCCGGACGGCGGTGCGGGGTCGGGGCCGGGCGGCGGTGCAGCGCTCATTCGTCGCCCCAGTCGTCGAAGTCGGCGCTGGGGCGGGTGTCCCTCGACCCGGCCGTGCGCGGGCTCTCGCGGTCCCGGTCCCGGTCCCCGTCACGGGCACGGTCGCGGTCGCGGTCGCGTTCCGCGGACGACTGCACCCGCGTGGGTTCGTAGATGTGCCCGTCGTCCTCGGGACCGCCGGCCGGACCGGCGGCATCGGCGTCCTCCGGTTCGTCGTCCCAGAAAGGCCTTCTGGGCTCCGGGGTTTCGTCCGCACCGGCGGACAGGGCCGGCCTGCCTGACGCCCCGCCGGACGTCAGGACCCGGTCGGTGACCCCGCCGATGACACGGCTGTTGTTGTCGCGCAGATAGCGAAGCACCTCGTACATCTGCTCGCCGACGTCGTGACGCTCGAGCATGCCCGCGTCGAGCAGCCGGTTGAAGAGGTTCAGGTAGTCGGCCTGGCCCTCCCGCTTCTCCTGCCGGATCGCCTGGCGGATCTCCCACACCTTCTCGGGGTTGCTCGCCATCAGATGGATGATCTCGGCCTCCTCGCCGCGCCGCAGGACCTGTTCCAGCTCGGCGGCCCGGGCCGCGACCCGTTCCCGTTCGTACCTGTCCCTGTGGCGTTCCGCCTCGGCCTGCGCCCGGTCCTTCTGCATCTCGAAGCTGACGTTCTCGACCTCGACCACCCGGTCCCTGACCTGCTCGCTCAGGTCGATGAAGACGTGCACTCGGGTGCGCAGACCGAGGTCGCGGCCGAGGTCCATCCGCCCGGCCCGCAGTTCCGCCTGGACGGCCTCGTCCGCGCGCTGCGCCTCGGTCAGCCGGAACCGGCGCGACACCTGGCGCAGCCCGTACAGCAGGTCGCCCCGCAGCATCTCGCGGACGTCCCAGACGGCCTTCTCGACGATCAGGTGGGGGTCGTCGACCTCCCACTGCACCTCTGCCGTCGCCTGGAAGGACTGGGCGTCGCCGGCGGCGGGCAGGGCCAGTTCGAAGGTCGTCACATGGCGTCCGAGGAGCACTTCGAAGACGCTGAACGGCTGCCCGAACCACGGCTTGTTGTGGTCCTCCCGGCGGCTCGGCCAGAGCACGCTGTGGCCGCCGTTGGAATACAGGCACACCGCCGCCACCTGGCCGCTGCGCCGCTGGTACGGCAACGTGCACTCGCGCAGCAGGGGGCCCTTCCGCGGTCCGTCGGGTATCTGCGGCGCGTGGGGGCTTTCCTGCTGCGCGGGATGCTCTCCGGCGCCTGACGGGGTCATCACATCGCTCCTTCCGCCACCGCGTCCCACATCAGGCGGGCGGCGTTCTTGTCCAGCGGGTCGTCCTCGTCCCGCACCAGCCGGGCCAGCAGGTGCCGCACCCGGTCGCGGTCCCTGCGCTCCTCGGTGATCAACGGGAGGAAGGCGCACATCAGGTCCAGCTGGGCGGGGTCGTCGGCGCACTGCCGCAGCACGCGTCCGAGGGCGTCGAGCGCCACCTCGCCCGACCGGGCGGTCTCGAGGGTGAGAAGCACGAGGTCGGCGAGCTTGCGCATCAGGGGCCGGTGGGTCGCGACGAGCGCCACGAGCAGCGGACGCCTGGCGTGCGCCTCGAGCGCGTCGGTCTCCTCCTCCAGGCCCCACAGGTAGGTGGTGCGCGTGGTGAGCGTGCCGAGCACACTCAGCAGCACCAGGTCGGCCAGTTCCCGCCGGCCGCCGCGCAGCCAGTCGCCGAGCCTGACCACGACCGTCTCCGGTTCCACACCGGCGAGCAGGCGGGTGACGCCGAACGCCGCGTGGGACAGCACCGTCACGTCCCCGGTGCGGACGGTCTTCGCCAGCGCGTCGAGGGAGGCACGGACGGAGCCGGCCGCCATGCCGTAGCCGTGGGTCAGCAGGGCCGTGGTGACCAGCGTGTCCTGGTCGGACGCCGCCCACTCCTTCAGCAGCGCGCCGACCGCGGGCCGCACCGACGGGTCCCTGGACGCCTCGGCGAGCGCCGTGGCGGCGGACATCTGCTGTACGGGGCTGTCCACCGCCGCCATCGGGCCGATCAACTCGCCCGCCCCGTACACCCAGTCCCAGGAGCACAGCACCCCGGCGGCCACGGAGGCGCGCACCCACACATGGGGACGCGGGTCGTCGCACAGTGCGCGCAGCCACCGCACCATCGGTCCGCGCACGTTGTGGTAGCCGTGCCAGACCTCGCGCAGAACGGCGGTGGCGAGTGCTTCGCCCTGGAAGCGGATGGAGCGCACCGGGATCTGGGCGTCGCCCAGATCGAGCTCCGCGTCCTCGACCACGGAGCGGGCCAGGACCGGCCGTTCGTCGGCATGCGTACCGAACAGCCTTCTGCCGACGGCCTGTTCGGGGTCGAGGGTGACCGACATCTCCCAGGCCAGCTGCTCCGCGGCTTCCGCCGCCAGGCCGTACGGCGACCCGTTGAACACGGCCACCGCGATACGGAAGGCGGCGGCATTGATCGCGGGAGCGGCTTCGGGGAGGGTGCCGGGGCGGTCGGCGCCCGCGAACCAGGAGCGTGCCTGCGCCCGTACGAAGGTCGCGCAGCCGTCGAGGAGCTCGTCCCTGCCGAGCTCGCCGCGGTGGTGCCGGGCGAGCAGATCGGCGAGGCGGGCCGCCTCCCGGGGCCGCAGCTCGTCGAGTCCCAGTGCGCCCCGGACGTCGTCGTGGCCGGCCAGTTCCCGGCAGCCGTCGAGGGCTTCCTGCGGCTCGCCGACGAGCCGGATGCGCAGATGGCGGTGGAGTACGTCCTCGGTTCCGGGGGGCCGGCAGTGCATGCCGTAGCGGCCACGCAGCAGCCGGTCGGCCAGATCTCCCGGCTCGACGAGAACGACACCGAAGGCCTTGGCGGCCAGCAGCAGCCGGCTGAAGCGGTCCAGATGCAGTTCGGAGAGCCGGCCGGGGCCTCCTGCGGCCTCCCGGCCGTCGGCGCCCGCGCTGCGGCCGCCGTCGCGGTGCAGTTCGTCGGAGGGGAGCTCCAGCAGGTGCCCGTGCTGTTCCTTGAGCATCTCGCCGGTGAAGGTGTGCACGGCCTGGCTGGGGTCGAGCCGGGTGACCTGGTTCTCGGTGAGTTCGGCGAGCAGCGCGAGGGCCGTGGCCTTGCGACCGCTGCCCCGCTCGCCGCAGAGGACCAGCAGACCGCACTCGCGCAGCCGCCCCCTCATCCGGCCGTACCCGGGCGACTCGCAGTAGACGCGGGCGAGCGTTCGCAGCTCCTCTGCGGGGACCGGCCCGTCGAGCAGGGCGGGGCCGGCGCCCGCGCCGAACTGGCTGATGAAGTAGTTGCCGTGGAAATACTGGCCGTCGTCACCGAAGTTGACGACGCGTTCCGCCTGCCGGGGCGCGAAGGTCCGGCGTGCGGCATGGGCGGTGCCGGATCCGCCGGTGCCGCCTGCCGAACCGATCGGGTTGCGGCCTGCCGTCGCGAAGGGGTTGGGCGCCTCCGGCGTCGGCTCTCCGCCGTCCGGCGCGCCGACGCCGGCCTCGGCGTCTGCGGGGGCCCTGGCGTCGGCCACGGGCGGCTTCTCGTCCGCGGGGGCATCGGCGGGCAATGCCTGGTCCTGGTCGCTCATGCCGCGTCCCCCGGGTCGGGTGCGCCGGTTCCGCGGTCCTTGCGGATACCGGTCACCGGGGCGTGGAACACGTTGTTCTCGAACGCCGCCACGTCACCCCGCGCATTGATCCGCGTCCCGATGCGTGGCGGGGCGGAAGGCGGTGGGCCGTCCCCCTGTACCGGCCCACCGCCGGTCGGTGCGCCCGGTGCGTCGGCCGCACGGGCTGTCCCCGCGCCACTCCCCTGTCCGGCACCCGGCAGGCCGTCCGGCCGGTCCTCGGGCAGCGGCGGCGCGGGTAACCGCGGGATGTGGAACCAGGCTTTCTCGTCGGTCTCCTTGAACCGGACCCGGGCGCTGCGGTACGTCTCCGGTTCCACGTAACGGCCGCCTTCCGCGACCACGTTGGTGTAGAGCCAGTCGGACACGACCAGCAGCAGGTCACAGCCGGGGGCCAGCTCCATCGTCCGCTTGGCGGTCGGGCTGTCGCAGAGCCGGGCCGCCAGGTCCACGGCCCGGCCGACCAGCCCTCTGCCGTCGTCGAGCACCGGTCCGGCGTTCATCCCGATGCGCAGCCGCAGGCGGTGGGCGCTGCCCGCGTTGTGTTCGCGCAGGCTCTGGAACAGGGTGTCGATCCAGGTGCCGACCATGAGCGTCGGCGGTACGCCGGGATCGAGCGCCGCGAGGATGCCGTCTCCGCGGTCCTCCTGGTGGACGCGGCGCATGTCGACGCCGACGGCGCCGTACGCCTCGGAGAACGCCCCGTACATGGCGTCCCGCATTCGCCGCTTCGCTTCGAGGCCCATGGTTCCCGAGCCGCAGACGTCCCCGAATACCACCAGCCTGTTGACGGCTGCCGCGTTGTTCACTGGGACCCCCTGGGTTGCTGTCGTCTCGGAGAAAAGACTGGGCGCATCGGGCGACGGACGATGTAGCCGTTTACACAAGTGGCGGCATTTTTTTCGTCGTTCTTCGCTGCGGCGGTTGTTCGCGGCCATCGGCCAGCAGCCGCAGCAGGTCCATGTCGGTGACGATCAGGCGGCGGTGCGCGGTGCGTACCACGCCCTGCTCACGCAGCAGGCGCAGCGCCTTCGCCACCGCCTCCCGGGTCGCGCCTATGGCCGCCGCGAGATCGTGCTGCGGCAGCGGCAGGTCGATGACGGTGCCTTCCTCGCAGAGGCGGCCCACTCGTCGGCCGAGCTCGACCAGGCGCGCGGCGAGCCGCTGCAGCACCGAAACGGAGGCCAGTGACCGGCGTTCGACGTCCGAGCTGCGCAGCCGGCCGCTGAGCTGGCGCATGATCAGCGCCGTGGCCTGGGGCCGGGCAGCGAGAAAGCCGCGGAAGCGCTCGCCGGACACGGCCACGGTGCGCACGTCGCCGAGCGCGGTCACTGTGGCGCTGCGCGGGCCCCGGTCCACGGCGGCGAGGTCGCCGACGACCTCGCCGGCGCCCCTCAGGGCGAGGATGAGGCGCCCTCCGCGGTCCGTGTCGACGGACACCACGGCCCATCCTGAGAGCAGCAGCAGGACGAAGGTGCTGGTGTCGCGCTCCCGGATCATGACCGCGCCGGATTCGTGGACGCGGGGGGCGCCGAGGGCGATGAGCGTGGCACGGTCCTGCGGAGTGAGGGCGTCGAGAAACGAACTGCCCCCTCCGAACAGACTCATCGTTCGCCCCCCGCAGCGGATGTGCTGGCCCGTCGGGGGACCACTTCCTACGCCGGTGTGTCTTCCCGCGCAGTGGGCTCACGAGGCACGCGGTGCCTCAGAGGTGATCAACCGTCACTCTACGTCGGGCCAACGACGCTATGGTCCGGCCACCGGTCGGTCAATATGACCTGAAAGGGTCTCGGGGGCACAGGGGGGCGCACTGGGAAATGCGCGGGCGCATGCCCTCCTTCAATACCTCCCGGATGTGCCCCCGGCCGCCGGTGAGGCGCCCCCGCCGGCACGACGCCCCGGCCGCCGGTGAGGCACCACTTTCCTCCAGTTTGCCGGGAACCCATGGGAACAGCAGTCCGACTGCCTCTCCGTGGAACTGGTCGAGCGCGCCCGCTCCCGGGTTCCCG
>NZ_JBEXRZ010000041.1:0-43029 GCF_040613325.1 Streptomyces sp. NPDC006283
GACAGAACCGACCTGGATCTTCCGGCTGACCCTCCGGTCGGCGAGCTTCATCGGAACGGACGGCATTCCGAGAGAAATTGCAGTCAGCGACGCGTTCCCACGACAGAGGTGAAAGTGACCGCAGACAACCCCCTCGGCCGTCTCGACGACGACGACTACCCCGCCTACACCATGGGACGGGCTGCCGAAATGCTCGGCACCACGCCCGCCTTCCTGCGGGCCATCGGCGAAGCCCGCCTCATCACCCCCCTGCGCTCCGAAGGCGGCCACCGTCGCTACTCCCGCTACCAGTTGCGCATCGCAGCTCGCGCGCGCGAACTCGTCGACCAGGGCACACCGGTCGAGGCCGCCTGCCGCATCGTCATCCTCGAAGACCAACTCGAGGAAGCCCAGCGCATCAACGAAGAGCTGCGCCGTCGTGACGCTGAACCGCGCCAGGCGACCGACGCCTGACGTGCGGTCCCACCGCTCTCCCGCGGTCGGCAGCCGACGGACAGCCGCCCGTCCGGGGAACCAGGGCACCCCGGCACCCGCACAGGCGGACCCTGGCGTCCACGCGGCGGGCGGGAGAAGAGACGCGGGGACGCTGGAACAGCGTTCCCGCCCCCTCGACCCGGCCAGGCCACTGGCAGGGTCGAGGGGCGGGACGGCGTGAGCGGGTCAGGTCGTCAGCAGCCGGTCGAAGAAGGACCGGTACTGCCTCAGCGCGATCCGCAGATCCTCGGTGGCGACCTCGTCACCCCGGTGCCACTGGCTCTCCAGGCCTTCCTTGTGGTCGGCGAAGGTCGTGGCCAGCAGTTGCATGACCTCCGCAACCAGTTCGTCCGCCGCTCGTACGGCCGCCTGCGGGTCGTCGACGAAGCCCTGCTGAATGTCGCTCCAGCGTGACCGCAGACCCTCCGCCGCACCGGAGTCGAGAAGCGAAACGGGCTCCTCCTCGCCTGCCGGGGCCGCCTCCTGCGGCTGCTCGTGCGTGGCGACCGGGCCGGGGGGCTCGCCGACCCGCTCCGGCGGCTCCTCCATGGGCGCTTGCGTCATCTCCTCGTCCTGTGGCGGCATCGGCTCCTTTGCCGCGGGGGCCGAGGGGGCCATGGGCGCCGCGGGCGCCGCGGGCTCGGCGGGCCGTGCCGGCTCCCTGTCCGTCCGCGCTATGTCCTCGGTGGACAGCTTCTCCTCACCGGGTGCGAAACGCCCGGTCTCTTCCCGCCCGAATCCGCCTTCTCGCTGCATGTCGCTCTCCTTGACCTACGCCTGTCGGCGGCCGTCGTCGGACGGAGCGGCACCGTCCTTCAACAGCTCCTCGAACAGCGCCCGGTAGTGGACCATCGCGCTCCGTAGCTCTTCCGTGGAAGTGTTCCTTCCGCCGGCACGGCTGTTGATCTCATGGGCGATGCGGTAGTGCTCCAACGTGCGGGAGTGCTCGACCGACAGGTCGCGCGTCTGCTGCTCGTACCCTTCAGTCGGGTATCCGCGCTCGCTCATCAGCGCGGTCACCAGCCGGTCCGCCTCGTCCACCGCCCGGTCGGGATCGTCGACGAAGCGCTCCTGCACCCCGTTCCAGTCCCGCGCGTACCGGTCCCGGACCGTCGACGGCAGCGCCCGGATCTGCAGGCCCTCATGGCGCTCCTCCCGAGCAGCGAGATCACGCTCGGCCTGCCGGCGGCTCGCCCCCTGCTCGACCGTGCGCTCGTACTCCGGGCCGAAACGCTCTTGCAGGCGCCGACGGCGCGCCGTCCGCTGCACGGTCAGGGCCAGCAGCGCGACGACGACCACAGCAACCACGATGATGACGATCATCCACGTCGTGTCCATGGAACTCTCCGCTCGTGGGCAGCCGGAGGCCGCGTCACCACGGCGGGTTCCACGATCGGGGCACAACATGCACAATCAGGGTGATTATCCCGTGAATCGGTCTCCGGAGGGTGCGGCGTGCGTCCCGGCCCACGGCCACACCCGCACTCATACCGATGCCCCGGCCGCCCCTGACGAGCGGCGATTCCGACGTGCGACCGCGGTGCCCATAGGGTGACCCTCATGCCTGCCACGTTGAGTTCCACGAGAACCCGCGCCGCGCTCCGGACAACGGCGCGCGTCTCCGTCGAGTTGCTGCTGGTCCTCGTCGCAGCAGCGGTGGCCCTGTGGCTACTTGGCCGGATGTGGTCGGTCGTGTGGCCGCTCATCGTGGGCCTGCTCCTCACCACACTGACCTGGCCCCTGGCCCGTTTCCTGCGCCGCTGCGGCTGGCCCCCCGCCCTGGCCGCGTCGGTGGTGACCGTGACGTTCCTCCTGGTCGCCGCGGGCATCGTGGCGCTGATCGCGGTGCCGGTGGCCTCCCAGTCCGGCGAGCTGACCGAGGGCGTGGTCGAAGGCATCCAGAGGCTGCGCGAGTGGGCCGCCGGGCCGCCGCTGAACATCGGCAACGACCAGATCAGCAGCGCCTCCGACGCCGCGATCGCCCGTATGCAGGACAGCGTCGGCAGCATGGTCACCGCTGTCTTCACGGGCGTGAGCACCGTGGTCAACGGTGTGGTCACCGCCGTCCTGGCCCTCTTCCTGATGTTCTTCTTCCTCAAGGACGGCCCGCGGTTCCTGCCCTGGCTCTCCCGCCAGCTCCCCGGCCGGCTCGCCACCGACGTCCCGACCGTGGCGGCCCGCGGCTGGGAGACCCTGAGCGCGTTCGTGCGTTCCCAGGCATTCGTCGGCCTGCTCGACGCCGTCTTCATCGGCCTCGGCCTGTGGATCCTGGGTGTGCCCCTGGTGCTCCCCCTGGCGGTGCTGACGTTCGTGTCCGCGTTCGTGCCCATCGTGGGCGCCCTGTTCGCCGGTCTGGTCGCGGTGCTCATCGCGTTGGTGTCGAACGGGCCGACGGACGCGCTGATCGTGCTGGCGATCATCGTCGTGGTGCAGCAGCTCGAGGGCAATGTGTTCCAGCCCATGATCCAGAGCCGCGGGCTCGGACTCCATGCGGCGATGGTCCTGCTGGCGGTGACACTGGGCGGCAGCCTGGCCGGCATCGTGGGCAGCCTGCTCGCCGTACCGGCCGCCGCGCTGATCGCGGTGGTCTGGAACTATCTGCGCGAGCAGCTCAGCGACCCGCCGCAGGAGCCGGAGAGCGACGAGCCGCCCACCGGTCCCGACGTCCCGTCACAGCACCTCGCCCCGACCACGACACAACCGAGCGGAGCGGCGTAACCACCGTAGTTCCCCGGCACTTCGGGCCCGGGGCGGGCGACGCAGTCCCGCGGACAGCGCACGACGCCCGGGATGACACCACGTCACCAGGCCGGACCCCAGAGGCCGTCGCTACCGGGGACATCGGCCCTGGTGCACGGTGACCCGAGGGCTGGTCGAGGCAGCACCTGCGGGCCAGGCCCGCAGGTGGACGCACCCCCGGGGTGTGTCACTCTTTGTGCCGGAGCACACCCCGGGTGTCTTCTATTGCCCGAGTGCCACCCACCTTTCGTATCCCAGAGGAGCAGAGCAATGAGCCAGAACGTCTTCTTCGAGGTGACCGCCGACGGCGAGCCGCTCGGACGCATCGAGTTCAAGCTGTACGACGACGTCGTCCCGAAGACGGCACGGAACTTCCGTGAGCTGGCCACCGGCGAGAACGGGTTCGGCTACAAGGGCGCGCCGTTCCACCGGGTCATCCCCGACTTCATGCTCCAGGGCGGCGACTTCACCAACCAGAACGGCACGGGCGGCAAGAGCATCTACGGCGAGAAGTTCGCCGACGAGAACTTCCAGCTCAAGCACACCAAGCCGGGCCTGCTGTCCATGGCCAACGCGGGCCCGAACAGCAACGGCTCGCAGTTCTTCATCACCACGATCGTCACCGACTGGCTGGACGGCAAGCACGTCGTCTTCGGCGAGGTCGTCGAGGGCATGGACGTCGTGAAGGCGGTCGAGGCGCTCGGCAGCCGGTCCGGGTCCACCGCCAAGAAGATCGTCATCTCGGACTGCGGCACGGTCTGAGCCCGATGCCCCGCCGAGGCGGACAGCGGGCTGCCGGCCGGGGAGGCCCGAGCCCGCTGCCCGCCGGCGGGCGCCGCGTAGATTCCGGTCGTGGCCTCTGGTGGGACTGAGAGCCGTTCCGCCGTAGCTTTGTGCATGGGGGAGCAGGGGATTGCGATGGCGGCCGGCACGAGGAGGCGGCGATGGCAAGGGCAGTCGGAATCGACCTGGGAACGACGAACTCCGTGGTGTCCGTCCTCGAAGGCGGCGAGCCGGCGGTCATCGCGAACACCGAAGGGGCCCGGACCACGCCGTCCGTCGTCGCCTTCGCGAAGAACGGCGAGGTGCTGGTCGGCGAGCTCGCCAAGCGGCAGGCGGTGACGAACGTCGACCGGACCGCCCGGTCGGTCAAGCGGCACATGGGCGACGCGCAGTGGCGTTTCCCGGACTCCGGGGACATCGACGGCAAGCGCTACACCACGCAGGAGATCTCGGCGCGGGTGCTGCAGAAGCTGAAGCGCGACGCGGAGGCGTATCTCGGTGAGGACGTCACCGACGCGGTGATCACCGTCCCGGCGTACTTCAACGACAGCCAGCGCACCGCCACCAAGGAGGCGGGGGAGATCGCCGGCCTGAACGTGCTGCGGATCATCAACGAGCCGACCGCGGCGGCCCTGGCGTACGGCCTGGACAAGGAGAGCGAACAGACGATCCTCGTCTTCGACCTCGGTGGCGGCACCTTCGACGTGTCGCTGCTCGAGATCGGGGAGGGCCTGGTCGAGGTGAAGGCCACCAACGGTGACACGCACCTCGGCGGGGACGACTGGGACCAGCGGATCGTCGATCACCTGGTGAAGCAGTTCAAGAACAACTACGGCGTGGACCTGGCCAAGGACAAGATGGCTCTGCAGCGTCTGCGCGAGGCCGCGGAGAAGGCGAAGATCGAGCTGTCGTCCACGACGGAGACGACGATCAACCTCCCGTACATCACGGCGTCGGCCGAGGGCCCGCTGCACTTGGACGAGAAGCTCACGCGCGCCCAGTTCCAGCAGCTGACCTCCGACCTGCTCGAGCGCTGCAAGACCCCGTTCCACAACGCCGTCAAGGACGCCGGGATCAAGGTGTCGGACATCGACCACGTGATCCTGGTGGGCGGCTCGACGCGGATGCCGGCGGTGACCGGCCTGGTCAAGGAGCTGACAGGGAAGGAACCGCACAAGGGTGTGAACCCGGACGAGGTCGTCGCCATCGGCGCCGCCCTGCAGGCCGGTGTCCTCAAGGGTGAGGTCAAGGACGTCCTGCTCCTCGACGTGACCCCGCTGTCCCTCGGTATCGAGACCAAGGGCGGCATCATGACCAGGCTCATCGAGCGCAACACCACGATCCCGACCAAGCGGTCCGAGGTCTTCACCACGGCCGAGGACAACCAGCCGTCCGTGCAGATCCAGGTCTTCCAGGGCGAGCGCGAGATCGCGGCGTACAACAAGAAGCTCGGGATGTTCGAGCTGACCGGTCTGCCGCCGGCCCCGCGCGGGGTCCCGCAGATCGAGGTCGCCTTCGACATCGACGCCAACGGCATCATGCACGTGACCGCGAAGGACCTGGGCACGGGCAAGGAGCAGAAGATGACCGTCACCGGCGGCTCCTCGCTGCCGAAGCAGGACATCGACCGCATGGTCCGTGAGGCCGAGCAGCACGCGGAGGAGGACCGCCGCCGCAAGGAGGCCGCGGAGACCCGCAACCAGGCGGAGAGCAGCGTCTACCAGACCGAGAAACTGCTGCAGGACAACCGCGACAAGATCCCCGAGGACGCGCGGTCCGAGACGGAGACCGCCCTCACCGAGCTGAAGGAGAAGCTCAAGGGCGAGGACACCGGCGCGATCCGGTCGGCCGCGGAAAAGCTGACGGCGGCCGCGCAACGGATCGGCTCGGCGCTCTACGCCCGGGCGCAGCGCGACGACACCGGCGCGGGAACGGCCGGCACCGGCTCCGACCAGGCCCCTGGCGACGAGGTCGTCGACGCGGAGATCGTCGACGACGAGCAGAAGGGAGGCGCCGGATGAGCCAGGAACCCGACATCAGGAAGGACCCGGACCGGCGGCCGCCCGTCGTCGTCCGGGACCGGCGCAGGACCGACCCGGTCACCCTCCAGCCCCGCCGCCCCACCGAGCCGGCCGGCCCCCCGTCGAAGCCGAACGGGCCCGCGCAGCCGGAAGCCGCCGAAATGCGGCGTGCGCACACCGAGGCCGACGAGCTGGGGCCCGCGCAGCCGGAAGCCGCCGAAATGCGGCGTGCACAGGCCGAGGCCGCCGAACTGCGCGCCAGGAACGCGGAACTGACGGCCGATCTCCAGCGCCTGAAGGCCGAGTACGACAACTACCGCAAACGCGTACGCCGGGACCGACTGGCGATCCGCGAGATCGCCGTGGCCAACGTCCTGGCCGGCCTGCTGCCCGTACTCGACGCCTTCGAGGGGGCACGCAAGCACGGGGCCGACTCCGGAACCGGCGCGGTGGCCGAGGTGCTCGGCGAACGGCTGGCAGCGCTCGGCCTGCAGACCGTCGGCGCACCGGGGGAGACCTTCGACCCCACGGTCCACGAGGCACTCACCTACCACTCGTCGAACCGGGCGACGCACGCCGTCTGCACGGAGGTGCTGCGGCAGGGCTACCGCGTCGGAGAGCATCTCCTGCGCCCCGCCGAGGTGTCCGTGACCGGCCCGCCCGCCGGCAGTCCCGGCCGGGGGCCGGGACACGGCCTCGGACGCACCTCGGACACGGCCCCGGCCCCGGACAGGTCCCGCCTTCCGGATGAAGGACGCCCCGCATCGACGTGAGCCGAAAAAACTTCGGACGCCGATGTCGAGAACCCGTGCCCGGCTCCGTCCCCGGGGTGAATGCGACCACAATGGCCGCACCACACCGAGGAGAACCACGATGGCCAAGTACCTGCTGCTCAAGCACTACCGCGGCGCTCCGGCCGCGGTCAACGACGTGCCCATGGACCAGTGGACGCCCGAGGAGATCTCGGCGCACGTGCAGTACATGAACGACTTCGCGGCCCGGCTCGAGGGGACCGGCGAGTTCGTCGACGGCCAGGCGCTCGCCCCCGAGGGGGCGTGGGTCCGGTACGACGGTGAGGGGCGCCCGCCGGTCACCGACGGCCCGTTCGCCGAGACCAAGGACCTCGTCGCCGGCTGGATGGTGATCGACGTCGACAGCTACGAGCGTGCCGTCGAGCTGGCCGGGGAGCTGTCGGCCGCCCCCGGGGCGGGCGGGAAGCCGATCCACGAGTGGCTCGAGGTGCGCCCGTTCCTGACCGCCCCGCCCACCATCACGGAATGACTTCCTCGATGGACGAGGCCCTGCTCCGGAGCCTCGCGCCGAGCGTGCTCGGGATCCTCGTCCGCCGCGGAGCCGACTTCGCGGCGGCCGAGGACGCCGTGCAGGACGCGCTGGTCGAGGCGGTCCGGGTCTGGCCGGGCGATCTGCCCCGGGATCCGAAGGGCTGGCTGGTCACCGTGGCCTGGCGCCGGTTCCTCGACGCCACCCGGGCGGACGCCGCCCGCCGCCGGCGGGAGGACCTCGTCGACGAGGAGCCGGCGCCCGGACCCGCGCCCGCGGTGGACGACACGCTCCAGCTCTACTTCCTGTGCGCCCACCCGTCGCTGACGTCGTCGTCCGCGGTCGCGCTCACCCTGCGCGCCGTCGGCGGGCTGACCACCCGCCAGATCGCCCAGGCCTACCTGGTGCCCGAGGTGACCATGGCGCAACGCATCAGCCGGGCCAAACGCACCGTCTCCGGCGTGCGGTTCGACCAGCCAGGCGACGTCGCCACCGTGCTGCGCGTCCTCTACCTGGTCTTCAACGAGGGCTACTCCGGCGACGTCGACCTCGCCGCCGAGGCCATCCGGCTCACCCGGCAGCTCGCGGCCCGGGTCGACCACCCCGAAGTGGCGGGGCTGCTCGCCCTCATGCTGCTCCACCACGCCCGGCGCGCCACCCGGACCGCGTCCGACGGCAGCCTGGTGCCGCTCGCCGAGCAGGACCGCGGCCGCTGGGACACCGAGGCGATCGCCGAGGGCGTCGAGATCCTGCAGGCGGCCCTCGCCCGCGACCGGCTGGGCGAGTTCCAGGCCCAGGCCGCCATCGCGGCACTCCACGCCGACGCGCCCACCGCCGAGGAGACCGACTGGGTGCAGATCGTCGAGTGGTACGACGAGCTGGTGCGCCTGACCGACAGCCCGGTCGTCCGGCTCAACCGCGCGGTGGCCGTCGGCGAGGCCGACGGACCGCGCGCCGGGCTGGCGGCGCTCGCGGCGCTGGACGACTCCTCCCCAACCTCTTCGGGCAGGGGACGCCCCATTCCCCGCCACGCCGCGGTGGCGGCGTACCTCCACGAACGCGACGGCGACCTGGCGACGGCGGCACGGCTGTACGCCGAGGCGGCCCACAAGGCGCCCGACCTCGCCGAACGGGACCACCTGACCCGCCAGGCCGCCCGCCTCAACACCCGCCTGCGGCGTCCCTGACGGCCACCCCCACGCGCGGCCGGACACCGTCGCGGCACCGGCGGACGACGACCGCGGAGCCCGACCCGCCTCGGATGTGGTGTACCTCACATCCCACGCGTACCTACTGGTCGGTATGGTCGGGCGCACGGACGACAGGAGGCTTCATGTCTGCGACCAACCGCCAGATCCGCCTGGCAGCCCGCCCCGTGGGTGACGTGAAACCCGAGGACTGGGAACACGTCTCCGCACCCGTCGAGGCCCCCGGCCCCGGCCAGTTCGCGGGCAGGACACGCGTCATATCGCTGGACCCCGCCATGCGCGGCTGGCTCGACGACCGCCCCTCCTACCTCCCGCCCGTCGGGCTCGGCGAGGTGATGCGCGCTGGATCGGTCATCGAGGTGACCGCCTCCAACCACCCCGGCTTCCAGCCCGGGGACCACGTCGTGGGCACCTTCGGCGTCCAGGAGCAGGTCGTGTCCGACGGCAAGGGCGCCCTGAAGATCGACACCTCTCTCGCGCCGCCCTCGACCTACCTGGGCGCCCTCGGCATGCCCGGCATGACCGCGTACTTCGGACTGCTCGACGTCGGCGCCCTCAAGGACGGCGAGACCGTCGTCGTCTCCGGCGCGGCCGGCGCGGTCGGCACCATGGTCGGCCAGATCGCCAAGGTGAAGGGCTGCCGCGTCATCGGCATCGCCGGAGGGCCCGAGAAATGCGCACTGCTCACCGACGAGCTGGGATTCGACGCGGCGATCGACTACCGGGCCGGCGACGTCAAGCGCGCCCTGCGCGAACACACTCCTGACGGTATCGACGTCTACTTCGACAACGTCGGCGGAGACATCCTCGAAGCGGCGCTCACCCGGCTGGCCATGAACGCCCGCGTAGTGATCTGCGGCGCGATCAGCCAGTACAACAACGCCACCCCGGTCAAGGGCCCGTCGAACTACCTGTCCCTGCTCGTGCGCCGCGCCCGCATGGAAGGCTTCGTGGTCTTCGACTATGCCAAGCGCTACGCACAAGCCGCACAGGAGATCGCCGGCTGGATCGGCGAGGGCCGGCTCAAGGTCAAGGAACATGTGGTGAAGGGGACGGTGGACGACTTCCCCGAGACCCTGCAGATGCTCTTCCGCGGCGACAACGTCGGCAAGCTCGTCCTGGAGCTGGCATGACAGCCCCCGCCGCCCCGGACACGCAAGGACAGGCACCGCTGCGCGGCAAGGTCGCGATCGTCACGGGCGGCGCCGGCGGGCTGGGCCGGGCCACGGCGCTGGCACTTGCCGGCGCGGGTGCCGAAGTGGTCGTCGCCGACCTCGACGCGGAGGGCGGCCGGGAGGTGGCCGACCTCGTCGGCGGCCACTTCCGGGCCTGCGACGTCTCCGACTTCGAGGCCAACCGCGCTCTGGTCGACTTCGCCACCGAGCGCTGCGGCGGCGTCGACATCGCCTTCCTCAACGCGGGTGTGGCCACGGGCTGCGGCGTCGGCGACGACTTCGACCTGGCACGCTACCGCCGCGCCATGGGCGCCAACCTCGACGGCGTCGTCTTCGGCACCCACGCGGTTCTGCCGGCGCTGCGGGCCCGCGGCGGCGGCTCGATCGTGGCCACCTCGTCCCTGGCCGGCCTGGCCTCGGTACCGCTCGACCCCCTGTACGGGGCCAACAAGCATGCCGTGGTCGGTCTCGCACGCTCACTGGGACCGGCGCTGGAGCCCGACGGCATCCGGTTCAACGCGGTCTGCCCGGGCTTCGCCGAGTCCCGGATCATCGACCCGCTGCGCGGCATGCTCGCCGAGCAGGGCCTGCCGGTCATCCCCGCGGAGGTCGTCGCCGGCACGGTGCTGGACATCGTCACCGGCGACGGCACCGGGGAATGCTGGTTCATCCAGCCCGGCCGCGCCCCGGAGCCGTTCCGTTTCCGCAACGTCCCGGCTCCGGGACGCCCCGCGTACTCCTGAGCCGCACGCCGCACGCCGCACGCCGCACGCCGCACGCCGCACTGCCCAAGGCGCTCTGCCCCGCGAACGTCGCGACCTCACCGGGCTTCGAGGCCGAGGCACCACACCTCGGCCTCGAAGCCCGGGCGCGTGCCACCGAACCCGACGGTCTCGCCGAGCACACCGTGACATCGTGGGGTCATGACCATCGAAGTTCACCCGGCTTCGGTCTTCGAGGACGTCCGTATCCTGCTCGGCCCGAAGTCACCGGGCTCCAACGTCTGCTGGTGCCTGAGCTACCGGATCCCGTCCAAGCTCAACAACGAGCTTCGCGGCCCGGCCCGCGGCGAATACGTCGCCGGGCTGTGCCATGAGCAGCCCCCTCCCGGGGTGCTCGCCTACGACAACGGCGAGCCGGTCGGCTGGGCGGCCGTGGCACCGCGCGCGGACACCGCCTTCGCACGCAACCGCAAAATCCCGCACGTCGACGACCTGCCGGTCTGGTCGCTGTGGTGCATCCGCGTACGCCCCGGCCACCGCAAGCAGGGAATCTCGCACGCCCTCATCGCCGGCGCGGTCGAGTTCGCCCGCGCCCACGGCGCACCAGCTATCGAGGCGTACCCGCTCGACAACGGCGACGCCAAGGTCGACCTGACGATGGCCTACCCCGGCCTCAGGAAGAACTTCGAACGCGCCGGTTTCACCCACGCCGCCGACACCACCTCGGTACTGGCCGGCCACCCCCGGGTCCTGATGCGCCTCGACCTGCGCTGACCGAGCAGCCCCGCCGGCTGCACAGCCCGACCCGGGCAAGCTCCGTCCTGCCGGCCCCCGTTTGTGGTGCGGTCCCCGCCCCGCTACCCCAGTGAGGCGGGCGGCTGCCCGGGCACCACCGGCTTGTTCTCGCAGTCGAAACCGTCCGCCACCACCTTGGCGGAGTGCAGCAGATGAGTGAGATGCACCCGGGCGTCGGTGTCACCGGTGAGCGTGTCCGTCATCAGTCCCTCGATCGGGACCTCGCTCTCCTGCTGCGCGGGCGTGCCGGCAATCTTGCACCGCACGTACACGCGGTAGCGCGTCGCTCCGTCGGCGTCCTTCCCGTGGACCAGCTTGACGTCGGGGTTGACCTCGGTCACGGTCTGCGCCGGGCTGACGTCCGACGCCTCCTCGAAGGGCGCGTCGAAGGGGAAGTAGGAGGGCCCGTACCGCACTTCGAACTGCTTGCCGCCGCCGGTACCGGTTGCCCGGCACAGGTCGGCCCGCAGGAACGTACGGGCTCCGCTGTCGCCGGTGTCCCAGTTCTCCACCTGACGGTAGAACAGCGAGCGTGCCTTCTTCAGATCGTCGCCCGCCTCCGGACGGGGCGTGCCGCCCGTGCGGTCCTTCAGCCACGCCATCCCGGCGTCGCCCAGCAGCGCTTCGCAGGCGGAACCGTCGGCGGTGGCCGGGGGCGGGTCCCCCTTGGTGCCGTCCTCGCCCCCGGTGCAGGCACCCGCCCCGAACAGAACAACGGCCAGCGCGGCCGGCGTGAGCTGCCGTCGCAGGGTCACCACCCCCGCGCGGCTTCGGTGCCGCCGAGCCGGCCGCCGTCGTTGTACCGGCCCTCGGCACGCTCGGCCAGTTTCCGGATGTCGTCCTCACTCATTCCCTGCGCCTCGGCGTAGTTCAGGAGCGGTGTCATGGCGTTTCTGCTTCCGTCGTACTTCGCCTTGTCGATGCCCTCGACCGAATCGTCGAAGTTGTCGAACTCGTGGTCCTTCAGCCACTGCATGGTGTCCGTGGAGACCTGCGTGTTGATGGCCCCGCCGACCGTTTCGATGGCCAGCGGGACGGCGACCGCCGCCAGCGGGCCGGCGGGCACGATCAGCGCGGTGGCCGCGCCGACGCCCACGCCGACCGCGGCCTCGGCCGCGAACTTGCGCCACTCGCCCTGCTTCTCGAGCTCGAGATTGCGCTGGGCCTTGTCGTCGGCGAACTCCTTGCCGATCGCCTCGGCCCGGGCCTGGTCCAGCAGACCGTGCATCCTCGCACTGTTCACACCGGCGTCCAGCGCGTCCGACCGGTTGTCCTGGGCGGCCATCGAACTCGTTCCGTAGACCTGCTGGGCGGTGGCGACCGTCTCGTACGAGCCCTCGTCGGAGGCCAGCGCCCGCAGGAAGTTCTTGCTGCCCGTCTCGCCGAAGTCGCGCAGGCGCTGCTCCTCCGAGTTGTACAGACCGTCCCTGCCCGAGGCCGCCCCGGTGCCGCCCCAGTCGGCCATGGAGTAGTTGAGGCTGTCGATGTGGCCGGCCGCCATGTTGGCCAGGCTGTCGCGGATGCCGTCCTGCTTGTCGATCACGTCGGCCGACTTGTAGTGGTCCACGACCCGGTCCATCAGGAGGGTGCGCTCCTCGCGGGCGGCGATGTCCGCCTCGCTCTTGAGCGGCGGGATCGACGGAGGCTTGTCGTCGTACGCGTACCCGAGCGTCCCCGACTCCAGGGCGTGGCCGAGGTTCTTGAACCCCGTCGTCTTGCCGTCCTCGTCGGTCGGCCACTCGCGTGCGTCCTTGCCGCCCTGCTCGACGAGGTAGTCCCAGTTGCTCATCGCGTCGTCGCCCTTGCCGGACGATCCGTTGAAGAACTCCAGGGACGCCTCGGGGTTGTGTCCGAGTGCTTCCATCAGGTCGGCGACCGGGTCGCTCTCCGGCTTGGTGGCGCCGGGCGGGTAGGAGAGCTGCGCCGGGTCCCAGTGGCTGTTCCAGAGCTGGTCCGGGCCGCCCAGCACGGGGTCGTCCGACTTGCGCTCGAACTCGAGCAGCCGGGTGCCGTACTTGTTGAGGAAGTCGGTGTCCCACTTCCCCTCGGTCATCAGCGGGCCGAGGACCTTGAAGCCGTACGGGGCGCTGGGGATGCCGCTGCTGGACTTGATGTGGTCGTCGCCCAGTTCGATCATCCGGTCCTTCCACTGCTGCATCTCAGGGGAATCGGACCGGCTGGCGTTGGCGAGAGTGATGCCGAGGTTGTCCTGGACCTTGGCGAGGATCTTCGCGCGGTCGCTGCCCGGTTCGGGCGTGCGTCCCTGGCCCGGGTCGGCGATGCTGCGCCAGAACTCGAGTGTGCCGTCGGCGCCCAGCTTGGTCGCGAACCGCTCCGCGAAGGCCGGATTGTCGCGGTGGTACTTCGCGATCTCGTTGAACCGCTTCAGCTCCGCGTCGGTCAACTGGTCGCCCTTGCCCGCGAGTTTGACCATCGCGTCGGCGTCCTCGATGCCCTGCTGGCGGTCGGCGTCCTTGAGGCCGCTGTAGCCCTTCTCGTCGAAGTCGTACTTGCTCTGCGCGTGCTTGCGCAGCGCCCGCGCGGCGATCCGGTCGGTCTCGTTCGCCGCCTCCAGGATCTTGCCTATCTCGGCGGCCGCGCTGTCGACGACTTCCTGGCTCGGCTGCTCCTTGGGGCCGCCCTCCACCTCACGCGGCGGGCCGGAGTACCTCGCGCCGCCCTTGCCGTCGATGTAGATGTACTGCTTGGCCCACTTGTCGATGGCGGCCTTCAGGTCGTCCTGGTTCTTCTTGAGGTTCGTTGCGGCTTCCTGCAGGATCTTGTGGATGCTGCGGGCCTCGGTGACCATGTCGTCGAACTGGCGGGCCGTCGTGGTGGTGAATTCCTTGGTGACGGTGGCGTTGTCGCCCTTCCAGTCCGCGGCGTTGGCCTTGCGCTCGAAGTCGGCCGCGTTGATGCCGCCGTCGCCCCCGTCGGCGAGAAGGACGAGTTTGTCCAGCATCTGCTTCCACTGCGTGACAGCGGTGTTCAGCTTGCTGAAATTCAGGTCCTGCAGTTCCTGGCACGTCACCATGTCGTGTTCCCGATTCCCCGTTGCCCTCGTCGTGTGCTGCGGATCTACTTGAACTGGTCGTAGATGCGCGACACGTTCATCGTCTTGCCGTCGGCGTCCTGCATCCCCAGCACGATCTTCTTCTCCTCCGCCCCGTGCGTGGAGCGCGAGTGGTCGAGGTGGTTGGAGATGTGGCCGCAGGCTTCCCTGAGGGTGCGGAGCTTGGTGTTCCAGGCGTCGTGCACCTCGAGAAGACCGGCACCCATGTCGAGACCGCTGTTGAAGAGGTCGTTGGACGCTTCGAAGGTGGCGACGCGGGCGTGGTCACCGTCGGTCGCCAGCTGCCCGTGCAGCGAGCGGGCCATGTCGCCCAGCTTGCCCAGCACATCGTCATGGACGGTCAGGTTGGCGCCCGAACCGGAGCCGGAGGCGACCGCCTGATTGAGCCGTGTGTGCGCCGAACCTGACGCAGCGGACTCGGCCTTGGCCTGCTCCCACTCATCCCATGCCATGGCTGGCCCCCCGGGTGTCGCCCATTGATCTGTTGTGTCGCTGCATGACCGTGCTGAGCCCACCGTAGCCAATTGCCAAGTGCAAAGGACCGGCGGGCGGCTTGGTCGCCGGGATATTCACGAAGATCCCACAATCGGCCTGGCGACTGCGAACCGTCGCCGACAGGAGGTCCGGGCCGGTTGCTGCAGCGGACCCGCCGCCGTCAGGAGGGCCGGGGTCCCGGTTCCTCCGCGAGCCGCTCCTTCTCCGCCTTCAGCTTGCGCCACACCCTGCCGAGGGCCTCGAGGTCCTGCTCGTCGAGGAGCTCCGTGAAGACCGGGGCCAGGGCCTCACGGCGGGTGGCGTCGGCCTCGGCGAAGACCCGGCGGCCCTCGGCGGTGAGCGAGACCTCGACCGACCGCGCGTCGCGCACGGAGGGGGTGCGGGTCACCAGCCCGCGGGCCTGGAGGGCGTCCACGACCCGGGAGACCTGGCTTCGGCTGAGCATGGTGCTGTGGCCGAGGACGGAGGCGGGCACCGGCTCGGGGCTGGAGGCCAGCCACAGCATGACCTCGAACCACGACACGGGGAGGTCGTGCGCCTTGACGAGGGCCCGGTCGACACGCTCGGTCATCACGGTGCCGGCCCAGACCAGCCCGTAGAAGGCGTAGTCGGCGGCGGGCATCTCGGCCTGCGGCAGTTTCTTCGGCATGGACCGAGTATAGAGGGGTTGCGTGCACACACACATAAAGCTATGTTGTGTGTGCACGCACATAAACGGTTTCTTCCGAAAGGCCCCACCATGTCCGCCACCCCCCGCACCGTCCTCATCACCGGAACCTCCTCCGGCATCGGCCTCGCCGCCGCCATCGCCGCCGCCCGGGCCGGCTGGCGCACGATCGCCACCCTCCGCGACACCACCCGCGCCGACGCACTGCGCAAGGCCGCCGAAGAAGCGGACGTCGAACTCGACATCCGGCAGCTCGACGTGACCGACGAGGCGTCCGTCACCGCCGCCGTGGACGGCGTGATCGCCGACTACGGCCACCTCGACGCCGTCGTCAACAACGCGGGCGCCGGCCACCTGGGCACCCTGGAGAACGACTCCCTCGCCGACATCCGCAAGGTGATGGAGGTCAACTTCTTCGGCGTGCTCAGCGTCTCCAAGGCCGCACTCCCGCACCTGCGCGCCACCGGCGGCCGCCTGATCACCGTCACCAGCGTCGGCGGCGTCATCGGCCAGCCGTTCAACGAGGCCTACTGCGCCGCCAAGTTCGCCGTCGAGGGCTACATGGAGAGCCTGGCGCCCGTCGCGCGCACCCTCGGCATGAGCGTGTCCGTCGTGGAACCCGGCGCCGTGGCCACCGAATTCGTGAACAACGTCGGCATCGACCTCGAAGCAGAGATCGACGCCGGCCCGTACACCGGCGCACTGCGCCGCTACATCGACCGCACCGTCGAGCAGTTCCTCGACGGCAGCGCGCAGACCCCGGCCGGGGCGGCGGAAGCGGTCATGGAAGCGCTCACCGCCGACCGCCCCGCCTTCCGGATCCAGACCACCGACTGGGCCCGCGGCTTCGTCGCCACCAAGCTCGCCGACGTGGACGGCTCCGCGGTCCAGCACCTCACCGGCGCCTGGGTCGCCTGACCGGCCCCGCGGCCGCCTGCACACCCGGTTGCGGCAAAGGCAGGGGGGCCATGACCCCCGGGGTAATCGACCGCCCCCCTCTTCCCCGGCAGAGACGGGACCCCCGGCCGGGGAAACCCGCCGGGACCCGGCCGCAGCCGGCCGCGAGGAGAGCGCCATGTCCGTCAACCCCCCTGCCACCACCGCGAGTTCCGTCGCCGAGGCCACCCGGGCCCTCGTGCAGGACTTCCTTGCCGCCCGGATGGCCGGCGACACCGGGCGGCTCGTCGCCCTCTTCGCCGACGAGGTCGACTGGCAGCTCGCCGAGAACCCCACCGTCCCATGGATCCGCCCACGGTCCACCGCCGCCGAATGCGCCGCACAATTCACGGACTTGATGCGGCACACGGTCCCCGAGGACGCCCGCGCCCGCGTCGACACCTTCCTCGTCGACGGCACCGACGCCGTCCTGACGGGCCACGTGTCCGGGACCGTACGCGCGACGGGAAAGCCCTTCGAGGGCCCGTTCGCGCTGCACCTCACCGTCGAGAACGGCCGGATCACCCGGCACCACCTCTATGAGAACAGCCTGTCCATCGCCGAGGCCTGCGCCCCGTGAAGGGGGCGGGCACAGGTGGCCCGGCTCTCAGGAAGGCGTGGGCGACGGCGCCGGAGAACCCGTGCGCGACCGGGACTTGGAAAGCCCGCCGTCACACCCCAACGCGACCGCGACCGGCACCGTGGCAGAACCCGCCGTGCCGGGCGCGCCCGCTTCGGGAAGCTTGGCCACGGCCGTCCAGTTGCCCTTGCGGATCAGCAGCCGGCCGTCCTCGCCGTTGCCCGCCTCGGCCCTCCAGCCGTCCTCCGAACGCGCCCGCTCGAACGCGGCTTCCAGGGCTGCGCCCGCCGTGGCCGCCCTGTGCTCGCCGTACAAGGACTCGTGACACTCGATCGGGATCAGTTCCTGCGGCATCCGCTCCAGCGTGATGCCCTCGGCCTTGAGCGCCGACGTCAGATCCGCGACCACGTCGTCCGCGGCCAGCGGAGGGCCGGAGTAGCGCGGCGGGAGCGGGCCCTTGTCCTCCAGGAGCAGGGCACCGCAGCCGCTCGCCGTCGTCAGCACAGTCGCCATGACCAGGCCCGTCAGGCCTGTGCGCCCCCGTCGCAGCAACACGGTCCCCGCCGCCTCCTTCTTCAGTTCAATTCCCGGCCGGCCAGTCTCCCACCTCGCCCGCCCGACGCCGGCCACGGCCCCGGCAAGGGCGAGCGGGCTCGTGCCCTTCGCCTCACCGGCACCCGGCCGGACGGGTCACTTCGCCGCGGCTTCGGCAAGCGTGTGGGCGACCAGCGCGTTGGCGTGTCCGTGACCCAGCCCGTGTTCCTCCTTCAGCCAGGTGACGAGTTCCATGTGCTTGTTCAACGGGGAGGAGCGGATGAGGTCCTTCCATTCCGCTACGGGACGGCCGTACTTCTTCTCGATCGACGGGAAGTAGGAGGCGGGTCCCTTCACGCTTGCGGTCATGTGTCGCGGTCCTTTCGGGGCGCTCGGTCGCTGGTCTGCACAGAAGACCGGACACCAGCGCCCAACTGATCGGCGCCCGCCGGTGATTCCGGTCACAGAAGCGCCCGAGTGGTGCGGCAACCGACAGACGCTCAGCCGCCCGCCATTCGGTCACTGCGCCAGCGGCTGTCCGCGGACGGATCCCGCCCGCTCACCGAAGGGCGGCTCATCGAGAAGCGTGTCGCACACGGGGCCGCGCGACGCTGCCCCCGACGGTGGCGCAGCTCGAGGACGATCCCGCCCACCGCGGCGGCCGCAGCCGCGGCGCCCGCGAAGGGAAGTGCTGAACCGGAGCCAGCTGAAGCCGCTGCCCGTCGTCCCCTCCGCGGCGGCCCGGTACCGAGAGCGACAGGACAGCGACGTACGTCCGCACCGATGCCGGCGCGGAGGGGGCGGAAGCCGCGCCAGGCCGGGGGCGCGGGGCCGGTTCGGCCGCGCGGGGGCGGTCCGTTCTGGGTAGGCTGGTCAGGGAATCCATATTGTCCACCGGCCCCGTCTCCCACTCGATGACCGCGGCTGCCGGTAGCCGATCCCGCCGCGCGAGGTTGGCGCAGCTCCCCGCGTGCAGGGGCAGGTGTATCCCCATGGATCTCAACACCATCACCGAAGTCGTCCGGCGGCCGTCCGCCCGGCCGGGCGCGGACTGGCGCGAGGGCGACGCCTGGCTCGCGGGCGGCACGTGGCTGTTCTCCGTGGAACAGCCGGACCTGCGCCGCCTGGTCGACCTCACGGCGTTGCCGTGGGATCCCCTCGTCCCCGGCGACGTCGGCCTCGAGATCGGTGCCACGTGCACGATCCGCGACCTCCATGCCTTCGTGCCGCCCGACGACTGGACCGCCGGCGCACTCCTCGCGACGTCCTGCGAGGCGTTCCTCTCCTCGTTCAAGGTCTGGAACGCGGCGACCGTGGGCGGGAACATCTGCATGTCCCTCCCCGCCGGTCCGATGATCACGCTGACAGTCGCGCTCGAGGCACGCTACGAACTGTGGGCCCCCGACGGCTCCGTGCGCACCGTCGACGCCCTCGACTTCGTGACCGGGAACAACCGCAACATCCTCGCTCCCGGGGAGGTGCTGCGCCGTATCGACATCCCGGCGCACGCGCTGCGCAGACGCCACGCGCACCGCCGCTTCACCCTCACCCACCTCGGCCGCTCGACGGTGTTCCTCATCGGCACGCACACACCCGGAACGAGCGATCTGCTGCTGACCGTCACCGCCGGTACCACGCGGCCGGTGCGTTTCGCCTTCGAGACCATGCCCGATGCCCACACGCTGCGGCAGAGCATCGACGCCGTCCCCGCCGACGTCTGGTTCGCCGACCCCAACGGAACCCCCGACCACCGTCGCCACCTGACACAGCACTTCGCCGAAGAGATTCGTCGCGAACTCATCGCGGGGGACCCGGCATGACCTACCTCGTGAACGGCAGAAGCTTCGGCGAGGAGCCGGACCCCGGCCAGTGCCTGCGCACCTTCCTGCGCGGGCTCGGCCACTTCGGCGTCAAGAAGGGCTGCGACGCGGGCGACTGTGGTGCGTGCACGGTGTGGCTGGACGGCGTCCCGGTCCACAGCTGCATCACCCCGGCCTTCCGCGCGGAAGGACGGGAGGTGACCACGGTCGAGGGGCTCGGATCACCAGGCGACCTGCATCCGGTGCAGCGCCGGTTCCGGGACGCCCCCGGATTCCAGTGCGGCTTCTGCACCGCCGGGATGATCATGACGTCGGCGACGTTCACCGAGGAGCAGAAGGCCGACCTGCCCCGGGCGTTGAAGGGCAATCTCTGCCGCTGCACCGGCTACCGGTCGATCGAGGATGCCGTCAGGGGCGTCGCTCACGCGCAGACGGCGGCGCCGGGCAAGGCCGTCGGAACGAGCGTCGGCGCACCGGCCGCCGAGGACGTGGTGACCGGCCGGGCCGAGTTCACGATGGACACCCGCATGAACGGCATGCTGCACCTCAAAGTGCTGCACTCGCCCCACGCGCACGCCCGGATCGTCACGGTCGACAAGACCGCCGCACTCGCGGTCCCCGGCGTGCGTCGCGTCTACACCTGGGAGGACGTGCCGCGCAGGCGCTTCACCACGGCGATCCACACCGACCACCTCGTCGATCCGGACGACACCTACATCCTCGACGACACGGTCCGTTTCGTCGGTCAGCGCGTCGCCGTCGTTCTCGCCGACACGGTCGGGGCCGCCGAGGAGGGCTGCCGGAAGCTGGGGTGGAGTACGAGGTGCTGCCGGCGGTCTTCGACCCCGAGGAGGCCATGGCCGGCGGGGCACCGCAACTGCACCGCTCCGAGGACCCGTTCGTCCGTGACAGCGTCCGCAACCTCCTGCTGGAGATCCACTCGCACATCGGCGACATCGACGCCGGATTCGCCGCGGCCGACGTCATCCACGAGGGCACGTACGTCTCACCCCGCGTCCAGCACGCGCATCTGGAGACGCACGGCTCGATCGCCTGGATGGAGGACGGCCGGCTCAACGTCCGTACCAGTTCGCAGTCGCCGTCGATCGCGAAGGTCAAACTGGAGTACCTGTTCGCCCTGCGCCCCGACCAGCTCCGCGTGTTCTGCAAGCGCGTGGGCGGCGGCTTCGGCGGCAAGCAGGAGGTCATTGCCGAGGATCTGGTCGCGCTGGCCACCCTGGACACCGGACGGCCCGTCTGTTTCGAGTACACGCGCGAGGAGGAGTTCACCACGGCCTCGCCGCGGCACCCGATGAAGCTGACGGTCAGGCTCGGCGCGAAGGCGGACGGCACGCTCACGGCCTTCCAGGTGCGCAACGTGTCCAACACGGGCGCCTACGGCAACCACGGCGGCGAGACGCTGTACGCGGGCGGCGCCGCCGTCATGATCTACCGCTGTCCCAACAAGACGTACGACGCCTATTCCGTCTACACCAACACCGTGCCGAGCGGCGCGCTGCGCGGTTACGGCATGACCCAGCCGGCCTTCGCCGTGGAGTCGGCGATGGACGAGCTGGCCCTGGCCCTGCACATGGACCCGCTCGAACTGCGCCGCCGCAACATCGTGCGTCCCGGCGATCCGCTCGTCGCGATGCACGAGGGCCCCGACGACGTCATGTTCAACGAGGACGGGCTCGCCCGGTGCATCGACCTCGTGGGAGGGGCCCTGGCCCGGACGGCGGACCAGCCCGCTCCCGGACCGGGGTGGCGGGTGGGGAGCGGCGTGGCGAGTTCCCTGCACGAGACAGCGCCCCCGACCGAGCACATCTCCACGGCCTGGGTGACACTGGGCGATGATCTTGTCTACGAACTGGCCGTCGGAACGGTCGAGTTCGGCGAGGGCACCTCGACGGCGCACGTGCAGATCGCGGCGAGCCGGCTGGGGACGACTCCGTCGCGGATCCGCCTCGTGCAGTCCGACACCGACCGCACGGGATTCGACACCGGCGCCTTCGCGAGCGCCGGACTCTTCGTGTCGGGCAACGCGGTGCTCCGGGCGGCCAACGCGGTGCGCGACCGCATCCTGGAGTTCGCCGCCGCGCACACGGGTGTCCATGTGGTGATGTGCTCGATGGACGACGAGGACGTCGTCTGCGGGGACACACGCGTCCCGCTGGCCGAGCTCGTCGCGCTGGCCCGGGTCCGCGGCATCCGCTTCACCGCTGCCCGCAAGGCGTACGGCTCGCCCCGTAGCGTCACCTCCAACACGCAGGGGTTCCGCATCGCCGTCCACTCGGTCACGGGGGAGATCCGCGTCCTGTACAGCGTCCAGGCGACCGACGCCGGTGTGGTGATCAACCCCGAGCAGGTCCGGGGGCAGGTGGACGGCGGCGTGGCCCAGGGCATCGGCTTCGCGCTGACCGAGAACTACCAGGTCGACGCGGACGGTGCCATGGCCAACCCGAACCTCCGTAACTACCGGATCCCCACCTTCGCCGACGTCCCCCGCACCGAACTGCTCCTCGTGGACTCGTCGGACTCCGTCGGGCCCATGCGGTCGAAAGGGATGGCGGAATGCTGCATCAACCCGGTGGCTCCCGCGCTCGCGAACGCGCTCCGCGACGCCACCGGCGTGCGCTACCGCGAGTTGCCCCTGACCCCGGAGCGGATCTACAGCCGGCTCAACGAGAGCCGGTCCGCACGGACGGGCCCGGCCCGATGACCACCGAGAACCCCACCGCCGCCGCGCAACGCGCGGACGCCGCCGCGACGGTCATCATCGGCCGCAAGGTCAAGCCCGGCATGGAGCGGGAGTACGAGGAATGGCAGGAGGGCGTCAACGCCGCCGCCGCCGGGTACGCCGGGTACCTCGGCGCCGAGGTCTCCCCGGCGACGGATCTGCAACCCGACTGGGTCATCGTCTACCGCTTCGACTCGGTGGCCCATCTGCAGGCGTGGATCAACAGCGCGACCCGGCAGAGGCTGCTGGACACCGGTGAGAAGTTTTTCGACGGTCCCGCGACCCAGCAGGTGATCAGTGGCGGCACGCAGCCGACGGACCCGCTCGTCACCGTGGTGGTGACCCACCGCGTCGCCCCGCACCAGGTCGACGCCTTCCTCGACTGGCAGCAGCGCATGAGCCAGGAGGAGAGCAAGTTCGAAGGCTTCCGCGGCACCGAGATCTTCCGGCCGATCGAGGGCCTGCAGGACGAATGGACCACCCTGTACCGCTACGACAACGCCGAGCACCTCGACGCCTGGCTGACGTCGGCGAAGCGGCGGGAGGTTCTGGCCGAAGGCGAGAAGTTCGACGACTTCAAGCTGCGCACGATCGACAACTCGTTCGGCAGCTGGTTCGCCTTCGAGGAGAACGGCAGGGAAGCGCCGCCACCCTCGGAGACCAAGACCGCCATCGCGGTCTGGGTCGGCCTCTACCCGACCGTGGTGCTCCTCACGCTCGCCCTGGCGCCCCTGAGGTGGCCGCTCTTGCTCGGGCTGCTCGTGGGCAACTTGCTGTCGAGCTTCATCATGAGCTTCTTCACGATGCCCCATTACGTGAACCGACTGCTCAAGCGGTGGCTGTGGCCCCCACCGGAGGAACCGCGGACCAAGACCAACCTCAAGGGGCTCGGCACCGTCGCCGCCGTGACCGTCTTCTGGGTGGTCGTCTTCTACCTGATCACGCGACAGTTCTGGACCCTGCCCTGACCCCACGGCCCCACGCGGACAGGTGTGCCACCTGCGGCGGCGGCACCGTTGGCCACAACGGGAGTCGATGCCGCACGGGCCGCGAAAGGCGGTGTCCGGCCCGCCCCCGAGGCCCTCGCCGGCCGCGCCTGCACCGGAGAACGGGGGAGCGGGGGAGGGGAAGCCGCCCTACTCCGCCGGGTCCTCCTCCGCGTTCCTGACGGCCTTCCTCGCCGCCGCCCTCACCTCGTCCCGGCTCTGCCCGGTCGCCTCGGCGTGCTTCGTCACCGCAGCCTCGAACCTGTCGGCCGCGTCGCGCCAGCGCTCTTCCTGCGCCTCGCGCTCCCCGTCGTCCAGGCCGGCGAGCTTCGCCCGCTCTTCCTCGGCGGAACGTTCCAGCTCGATCAGTTCATCCGGGATCTCTGCCACGACGAGGACCCTAAGCCGCCTCGGCGGTACCGCCACGCAGCAGCCGCGACCTCGCTCACCACGCCCCCTGGATGGCCTACGGCCCGAAGCGGGCAGTACCGGCCCGGCCCACTGGGCGATGCCCCGGGCATCCCCGGCGTTGACGCCCCCGGCGCGGGGAACCCGGCCTGCGCAAACAGGTTGGTGCGTCCTGGGGGGCCGGGCCCGGCCCCCCAGGTCCTTCGTCAGACGCTTGCGCTCGGCCTCGACGTCGATGGTGCCCGACAGGTCGAGGGCGACCGTCGCCCCGGCGACCGGGAGGGACGCCGTCGCGTGGAAGCCCTCGCCCTCCGGCTGCAGCCGCAGCAGTTGCCGGATCGCGGGCTCGTGCGGCGCGAGCGCGGTGCCGTCGAGGGTGAGCTTGGCCGGGACCTTCTGTCCGGGCTGGAGCCCCTGGTCGGAACGGAACCGGCGGACTTCGGTGACGACCCGCTGGACGAGCTCGATCTCCCGCTCCGCGGCGTCGTCACGGAAGCCGCCCGGCGCGTCAGCGCCAGGAACACGCACAGTGCCCGGCCAGTCGGCGACGACGAGCGACTCCCCACCGGTCAGCGTCGTCCACAGGGTGTCCGTGACGAACGGGACGACCGGGTGCAGCAGCCGCAGCGTGACGTCCAGGACCTCACCGAGGACCCGGCCGGACACCTTGGCCTGCTCGCCGCCCGCGAAGAACGTCGTCTTCGACAGCTCGACGTACCAGTCGAAGACCTCGTCCCAGGCGAAGTGGAAAAGGGCCTCGGAGAGCTTCGCGAACTGGTAGTCCTCGTAGAAGGCGTCCACCTCGGCGACCGTCTTGTTCAGCCGCGACAGGATCCACCGGTCCGCGGAGGACATCTCCTCCGGTGCGGGCAGCGGGCCTTCCACCGTAGCGCCGTTCATCAGCGCGAAGCGGGTGGCGTTCCAGATCTTGTTGGCGAAGTTGCGGGAACCCTGGACCCAGTCCTCGCCGATCGGGACGTCGACGCCCGGGTTGGCGCCGCGCGCGAGCGTGAAGCGCAGGGCGTCGGAGCCGTACTTGTCCATCCAGTCCAGCGGGTTGACCGCGTTGCCGAAGGACTTCGACATCTTCTTGCCGAACTGGTCGCGGACCATGCCGTGCAGGACGATGGTGTGGAACGGCGGCGTGCCGTCCATCGCGTACAGGCCGAACATCATCATCCGGGCGACCCAGAAGAAGAGGATGTCGTAGCCGGTGACCAGGACGGAGTTCGGATAGAACTTCGCGAGGCTTTCGGTCTGCTCGGGCCAGCCGAGCGTGGAGAACGGCCACAGGCCGGAGGAGAACCAGGTGTCCAGGACGTCGGTCTCCTGGGTCCAGCCTTCCCCGGTCGGCGGCTCCTCGTCGGGGCCGACGCAGACGATCTCGCCGTTCGGGCCGTACCAGACCGGGATGCGGTGGCCCCACCACAACTGGCGGGAGATGCACCAGTCGTGGAGGTTGTCGACCCAGTCGAAGTAGCGCTTCTCCATCTCCTGCGGGTGGATCTTGACCCGGCCGTCGCGGACCGCGTCACCGGCGGCCTTCGCCAGCGGACCGACCTTGACCCACCACTGCATGGACAGCCGCGGCTCGATGGTCGTCTTGCAGCGCGAGCAGTGCCCGACGGAGTGGACGTAGGGCCGCTTCTCGGCCACGATCCGGCCCTCCGCGCGCAGCGCGCCGACGATGGCGCTGCGCGCCTCCAGACGGTCCAGGCCCTGGAAGGGGCCGTGGGCGGTGATGACCGCGCGCTCGTCCATGACCGCGAGGGAAGGCAGGTTGTGACGCTGCCCGATCTCGAAGTCGTTCGGGTCGTGAGCCGGCGTCACCTTGACCGCACCCGTGCCGAACTCGGGGTCGACATGCGTGTCGGCGACGACGGGGATCGTGCGGTCGGTCAGCGGCAGCTTGATCTGCTTGCCGATCAGATGCGCGTAGCGCTCGTCGTCGGGGTGGACGGCGACCGCGGTGTCACCGAGCATCGTCTCGGCGCGAGTCGTGGCGACGACGATGGTGTCCTCGCCCTCGCCGTACTTCATGGAGACGAGCTCGCCGTCGTCGTCCTGGTACTCGACCTCGATGTCCGAGATCGCCGTCAGACAACGCGGGCACCAGTTGATGATGCGCTCGGCACGGTAGATCAGCTCGTCGTCGTAGAGCTTCTTGAAGATGGTCTGGACGGCCTGGGACAGCCCCTCGTCCATGGTGAAGCGCTCGCGCGACCACGCGACGCCGTCGCCGAGGCGGCGCATCTGGCCGGAGATCTGGCCACCGGACTCGCCCTTCCACTGCCAGACGCGCTCGATGAACGCCTCACGGCCCAGGTCGTGGCGGGACTTGCCCTCCTTGCCGAGCTCGCGCTCGACGACGTTCTGCGTGGCGATGCCGGCGTGGTCCATGCCCGGCTGCCACAGCGTCTCGTAACCCTGCATCCGCTTGCGGCGGGTGAGGGCGTCGATCAGCGTGTGCTCGAAGGCATGGCCCAGGTGGAGACTTCCGGTGACGTTCGGAGGCGGGATGACAACCGTGAACGGAGACTTCTCGCTCTTCGCGTCCGCCTCGAAGTACCCGCGCTCTACCCAGCGCTCGTACAACGGCCCCTCTACCTCGGCCGGCGCGTACTGGGTCGGCAGTTCGGAAGTGGGCGCTGTGGGCTGCTGAGTGTTCTCGGTCACGGGACCAGTTTAGGGGTGTCACAGGGTCGTCCTGAAACGCGATTCCTACGTAACGGTGTGCCCCCCGCCGCCCCGGGTGGCCGGGGCTTGGGCCAGGATGTTCGGAACACATAAACATCACGAGGGGAAATCCCGTAATGAGCTACAACCAGCCGGGCCCGTACGGCGGGCAGCAGCCGCAGCAGCCCGGACCGTACGGACAGCCGGGGCCCTACGGGCAGCCGCAGGGCCAGCCGAGCCCTTACGGCCAGCAGCCGCAGGCCCCGCAGCCCGGCTACGGGTACCCGCAGCAGGCCCCGCAGGGCGTCCCGCCGCAGCAGCCGTACGGATACCCGCAGCAGCAGCCCGGCCAGTACAGCCAGCCCCAGCAGCCCGGTCCTTACGGCCAGCAGCCCGGCGGCTACCCGCCCCCGCCGCCGGCCCAGGGCGGCAGCGGCAAGAAGACCGGCCTCATCATCGGCGCCGTGGTCGTGGCACTCGCCGTGCTGGGCGGCGGCGGTTACTTCCTGCTCGGCGGTGGCGGCGGCCTGGAGGACGACGGCCCGCACAAGCTGACGACACCCGCGACGCTTCTCACCGACTACAAGCGGGTGTCGAAGGACGGCCAAGAGCTCGGCGGCGACTCCGCAGTCAAGGACATGGAGAAAAGCGGCGTCCAGGACGGCAAGTCGCTGATGGGCCAGTACACCACCGCCGACATCAGCAAGTACGACCCGAGCGACCCGAGTTCGGTCCCGGACCTGAAGACCGCCAAGGGCATCACCTTCGTCGGCGCTTACGGCAAGGTCGCGGACCCGCAGAAGGCACTGGACGCTTTCTTTGCCCAGATCAACAAGGACTCGTCGTCCAGCAGCGGCGAAGGGCCCAAGATGGTCGGCACGCCGGAGGAGGCGACCCCGGCCGGCTTCAACGGCCTCATGAAGTGCCAGGCTGCCAGCGGCAAGGACGCGCTCACGCAGAAGAACAAGACCGACTGGTTCTGCGTGTGGGCCGACCACAGCACCCTCGCGATGGTGTCGCCCGGTGATGCCACCAAGGGGGTCGACAAGGAGACGGCGATCAAGATCACCGTCGACACCCGCAACGCGATCCGCGTCAAGGCATAACGCCGACCGCGCAGCGAAGGGGCGCCGGTCAGCGACCGGGCGCCCCTTGGTCGTCTGCACAACGACCGGAGGCACGCCCTTGCGGATGAGGCATTGCATACCCAGCATCAGGGCCTCCTCCATCGTCGCTTGCAGTTTGTGCGTGCCGACCGGGGCGCATGAGCTGCCGGGCACTGGCCCCTTTAGGCGGGCAGCTCGAAGATGGGGCACCCCAGTACGCCAAGTCGACAGCTACCAGCACGGACAAGCATCGATTTTCGGACGAGCGTTCGAAGCGAAAGCCGACATCCGTTGGCTTGATCACGCCATGCTCATGACGCTACGAGACTCACAGCGCCGGCAGGGGTGATCACCCCTCCAGCTGGCGCTACGCCAAGTGAGAGCGCGTGACGACACCCACCGGGCCCGGCCCCTCGGCAGATCAACGCCGCGCGCCCAACTGAGGACACTGCCGCCGACAGTGATGAACCATCACACTGCGCTACCAAAGCAGGGCAACAACCGAATCCCCGGGCACCGTTGGCTGAGCGATCAAGACAAGGACGGCCAGGCTTGAGATCGCTTCCACCAAACCCCACACACGGCCCGTAGCTCAAGTTTTCGATAGCTTCGGCCTTCCTAGACCCAGCCGTTCAAGGGGGAGCCGTGCGCAAACGGTATGCATCACTCGTTACGGCCGCCGTAGCCAGCCTCATCGTGCCGCTCACAGCGTCACCGGCCAGTGCCGCCATTGACTACAACGAAGGCTGCACCACTATCAATGGTGGATCCATCTTCGGCGGAGCTGACGGGGGAGGCCAGTGGAACTTCGTCAGTAGAACCCTCTTGGAGCCGATGACCCTTTCCGTTTATGACAAAAAGGCAGACGGACATCATGTCGCTGTCAGGTTGATCACTCGCAAGAGCGACGGCAGGAACCATGCCTGGCCCTGGCACCGCCTCTACGCCGGCAAGGGAACGTCAGAGAGTTGGGGTACCCGCGCGTCCGATTCCGGGGGGATACGACTTGCCTTTGTACAGGTCGGCGTATTCGAGGGCAGCACCCTCCTGCAGACTTGCTCTACTCGCGAGGGGAAGAACCGCCATTGGGGGTAGTTGTCGCATAACACCACCCGAACGTGGAAGGGGCGCCCGGTCAACTCGGTTGACCGAGCGCCCCTTCCACGTTCGGGTGCGGCTACGCCGACTTCTCGTGGCGGCCGTTGTCGTCCTTGACGATCCTCGGGACCAGCGTCGGGTTGACGTTGTTGTGGACCACGTCCTCCGTGATGACCACGCGGGCCACGTCCTTGCGGGACGGGACCTCGTACATCACCGACATCAGGACCTCCTCCATGATCGCGCGCAGGCCGCGCGCGCCCGTGCCGCGGAGGATGGCCTGGTCGGCGATGGCCTCGAGGGCCGGGAGGTCGAAGTCCAGCTCGACGCCGTCGAGTTCGAACAGGCGCTGGTACTGCTTCACCAGCGCGTTGCGCGGCTCGACGAGGATCTTGAGGAGCGCCTCGCGGTCCAGGTTGTGGACCGAGGTGATGACGGGGAGGCGGCCGATGAACTCGGGGATCATGCCGAACTTGACCAGGTCCTCCGGCATGACCTCCTGGAACTGGTCGCTCGCCTCGATCTCGCGCTTGGAGCGGATCGTGGCTCCGAAGCCGATGCCCTTGGCACCCGCGCGCGACTCGATGATCTTCTCGAGGCCGGCGAACGCGCCGCCCACGATGAAGAGCACGTTCGTCGTGTCGATCTGGATGAACTCCTGGTGCGGGTGCTTGCGGCCGCCCTGCGGCGGGACCGAAGCGGTGGTGCCCTCGAGGATCTTGAGGAGAGCCTGCTGGACGCCCTCGCCGGAGACATCGCGGGTGATCGACGGGTTTTCGCTCTTACGGGCGACCTTGTCGATCTCGTCGATGTAGATGATTCCGGTCTCGGCCTTCTTGACGTCGTAGTCGGCCGCCTGGATCAGCTTGAGCAGGATGTTCTCGACGTCCTCGCCGACGTAACCCGCCTCCGTGAGCGCCGTCGCGTCGGCGATGGCGAACGGGACGTTCAGCATGCGGGCCAGGGTCTGGGCGAGCAGCGTCTTGCCGGACCCGGTGGGGCCGAGCAGCAGGATGTTGGACTTGGCGAGCTCGATCGCGTCGTCCCGGCCCTGCGCGCCGCCGTTCTCGCCGGCCTGGACGCGCTTGTAGTGGTTGTACACCGCGACCGAGAGCGCCTTCTTGGCCGGCTCCTGGCCGACCACGTAGCCCTCCAGGAACTCGTAGATCTCGCGAGGCTTGGGGAGTTCCTCCCACCGCACCTCGGATGTCTCTGCGAGTTCCTCCTCGATGATCTCGTTGCAGAGGTCGATGCACTCGTCGCAGATGTACACCCCGGGGCCTGCGATGAGCTTCTTCACCTGCTTCTGGCTCTTTCCACAGAACGAGCACTTGAGCAGGTCGCCGCCATCACCGATGCGTGCCACGAGGTGCTTCCCCTTCGCCTGGGAGCGGCTTGGTTCAGCCGGCTCCTGGTGCCTCATATTCGACGGTACCTTGCCGAGCCCCCCGTTCGGGCCCCCCTTGGCGCGGTTCACATTGACGTGTACCGCGCCAAGGGCCGCCGGGATCGGTCAGGCGGCCGTTGCGGCCGTGCTCTTGCGGGTGGAGACGATCTGGTCGACGAGGCCGTACGCGAGCGCGCCGTCGGCGGTGAGGATCTTGTCGCGCTCGATGTCGTCGCGGATCTTCTCGAGCGGCGTGGTGGAGTGCTTGGCCAGCATCTCCTCCAGCTGCTCACGCATGCGCAGGATCTCGTTGGCCGCGATCTCCAGGTCGGAGAGCTGCTCCCGGCCGGTCTGCGAGGACGGCTGGTGGATCAGGACGCGGGCGTGCGGCAGGGCCATCCGCTTGCCGGGCGTTCCCGCGGCCAGCAGCACGGCCGCGGCGGAGGCCGCCTGGCCCATGCAGACCGTCTGGATGTCCGGCTTCACGAACTGCATCGTGTCGTAGATGGCGGTCAGCGCGGTGAAGGAGCCACCGGGGCTGTTGATGTAGATCGAGATGTCCCGGTCCGGGTCCATCGACTCCAGGCACAGCAGCTGCGCCATCACGTCGTTTGCGGAGGCGTCGTCGATCTGCACGCCGAGGAAGATCACGCGCTCCTCGAAGAGCTTCGCGTACGGGTCGTACTCGCGCACACCCTGGGAGGTGCGCTCGACGAAGCGGGGGACGACGTAGCGGCTGTCCGGCTGGGGGCCGGTGTAGAGGCCGCTCGCGGAGAAGTTGCTCATGTGGGTGTTCACCATCCTGGTGGCGTTCGGCGGGCTGGGGCTCGGTGCGGTACGGCTCAGGCGCCGGTGCCGCCGCCGCCCGGGACGCCCGATGCGGCGGAGATGATCTCGTCGATGAGGCCGTACTCCTTGGCCTCCTCGGAGGTGAACCAGCGGTCGCGGTCACCGTCGCGGATGATCGCCTCGACGGTCTGACCGGAGTGCCGGGCGGTGATCTCCGCCATGCGCTTCTTCGTACGGAGCAGATACTCGGCCTGGATCTTGATGTCCGAGGCGGTGCCGCCGAGGCCTGCCGAACCCTGGTGCATCAGGATGTCGGTGTTGGGGAGCGCGAAGCGCTTGCCCGGGGCGCCGCCGGTCAGCAGGAACTGGCCCATGGACGCCGCCATGCCCATACCGATGGTCACGACGTCGTTCGGGATGTACTGCATGGTGTCGTAGACCGCCATGCCGGCCGTCACCGAGCCACCGGGGCTGTTGATGTAGAGGTAGATGTCCTTGTCCGGGTCGGCGGCAAGGAGCAGCATCTGCGCGGTGATCTTGTTGGCGATGTCGTCGTCGACCTGCTGGCCCAGGAAGATGATGCGCTCGCCGAGCAGCCGGCTGTAGACCTGGTCGCCGAGGCCACCACCGAAGGACGGCTCGCCGGCGGCATAAGGCATCAGATTCGTCACGTATCCACCTGCTCGTCTCTGACGGCTTCGACCGTCTCAGCGTCTTGTAACCGGGGGCGGGGACTCCCCTGCCCTCGTACTCATGGACCCTAACGCGCAGGTCGGACAGAGCCATCCCGCTTCCCGAACTGTTCGCTGGGAGCGCAAGGTCGGGGTGCGGGGCCGGCGTCCGCCGCTGCGCGCGTGGGCGGGCCCTGAAACGGCCTCTGCGGGCGCCGGTAGTACGCGTACGGGCTCCGGTCGCGTAGTGGCGTCCGGAGCCCGTACAGGGTCAGCTCGAGGCTCAGGCCTCGTTCTTCTCCTCGGTCTCACCTTCGACGGCGGCCTCGACGGCGGAGGCGGCGGCCTCGACCTCTTCCTCGTCGTCCTCGAGGTCGACGACCTCGCCGTTGGTGTCGACGACCTTGGCGGCCTCGACGACCACGGCCAGCGCCTTGCCGCGGGCGACCTCGCCGACGAGCATCGGCACCTGGCCGCCCTCGACGACGGCCTGGGCGAACTGGTCGGGGCTCATGCCGGAGGACTGGGCACGCCGCATGAGGTGCTCGGTGAGCTCCTCCTGGTTGACGTTCAGCTTCTCCTTGTTGACGAGCTCGTCCAGGATGAACTGGGTCTTGATGCCCTTGACCGCCTGCTCCTTGGTCTCGGCGTCGAACTCTTCCTCGGTCTTGCCCTGGATCTCCAGGTACTTGCCCAGGTCGAGGCCCATCTGGCCGAGCTGGTGGTGCTCAAGGTTGTGCTTGCGGGTCTTGACCTCGTCCTCGAGGAGCTTCTCGGGGATCGGGACCTCCGCCAGCTTCAGCAGCTCGTCGAGGACGCGCTCCTGGGCCTGGGTGGCCTGGTCGTACTGCTTCATGTTCTCGAGGCGCTTGCGGCTGTCCGCCTTCAGCTCCTCGAGGGTGTCGAACTCGCTGGCCATCTGCGCGAAGTCGTCGTCGAGCTCGGGGAGCTCCTTGGCGGCGACGGCGGTGACCTTGACGGTGACCTCCGCGTCCTTGCCCTCGGCGGAGCCACCCTTCAGCTGCGAGGTGAAGGTGGCCTCGCCGCCGGCCTCCAGGCCGGTGACGGCCTCGTCGATGCCCTCGAGGAGCTCGCCGGAACCGATGGTGTACGACACGCCGTTCGCGACACCGTCGGGCAGGACCTCGCCGTCGACCTTGGCCTCGAGGTCGATCGTCACGACGTCGCCCTCGGCGGCGGCGCGCTCGACCGGGTTGGTGGAGGCGAAGCGCTCACGGAGCTGCTCCACCGACTTCTCGACGTCCTCGTCGGTGACCTCGACGGCGTCGACGGTGACCTCGATGCCGGAGTAGTCCGGGATCTCGATCTCGGGGCGGATGTCGACCTCGGCGGTGAAGGCCAGCGTCTCACCGTCCTTCAGCTCGGTGATGTCCACCTCGGGCTGGCCGAGCGGGTTCAGCTCGGCCTCGTTGACCGCCTCGGTGTAGAGCTTGGGAAGCGCGTCGTTGACCGCCTCCTCCAGCACCGCACCACGGCCGAACCGCTGGTCGATCACTCGGGCCGGGATCTTGCCCTTACGGAAGCCCTTCACCGTGACCTGCTGGTTGATCTTCTTGTACGCCGCGTCGAGGCTGTCCTTGAGCTCCTCGAAGGGCACCTCGACAGTGAGCCGAACCCGGGTCGGGTTCAGGGTCTCCACGGCGCTCTTCACGGTTCGGTCTCCTTGGTGGCTGACTTCTTTGGGTTCGCCGGCGCTGTGATTCAGCAGTCCGGCGGATGGGGCCCGGCACATCAGACACACGGGCACGCAGCTTGCATAGTAACGGCAAGCGGGAGGAGCCTCACAACGCGATCTTGCTGGTCGGGGTGGCCGGATTCGAACCGACGACCTTCCGCTCCCAAAGCGGACGCGCTACCAAGCTGCGCCACACCCCGTCGGTGCGAACCGTAGGGTACATGCCCGCGGGGCGTGAGCCTGCCCCTTTACGGGGCGTACGGAATGGGGTGTGCGTCGAGCGCCCCGGACCCGCTACGATGCTTCTCGTGCCGCGGCCCTCGTGACCTGCGGTGCGAGCTTGCGGGCGTAGCTCAATGGTAGAGCCCTAGTCTTCCAAACTAGCTACGCGGGTTCGATTCCCGTCGCCCGCTCTGTGCATGCTTCGGGCCCGGCTCGGTGATCACTCACCGGACCGGGCCCGAAGTCGTTCAGGGTCGTTCAGCGGGCGGCCACGCCGGGCACGGCGTCAGAAGCTGATCTGGTTGATCGTCTCCGCTATCGAGTTCATGAATCTGTTGATCGACGGCGCCATGCCCGTCGAGGCGAGGAAGAAACCGAAGAGCACCGCCACGATGGCGGGTCCGGCTTTGATGGAGCCGCCGCGGATCAGCACCACGAGGACGATCGCCAACAGAAGCACCACTGACAGTGAAATGGCCACAACTGATCACACCCTCGGTCGGTCCGCCTTGCCGGCCCGGGAGCGCACGGCCCAGCACACTCCCGCCTGCACCATCGTGCCACCAACCCCCCTGCCCCTGTTGCCGGGTGACGAATCGTCCTGGACAAGATCACGCCAACCGCGGCGCGCGGCGCACTCGGAGCCGGCGCGGCGGGTGGTCCGGCGGAGTGAAATGCCAGCGTCAATTCAACTTGATCGTTTCACTGTCCCCACACTTTGGTCACGAGAAATTCGAAGAGGTGACGTGAGGTAATTCACGACCTCCTCCGAACGGGGCGGTATGCCCTGTTTAAGGCGGATTAACTAGGGCATATGGGTCGGTTGGTGGCGGTGTCAGATTCGAATAGCCCAGGTGCCCGACGTGTTTTACGAAATCGAATAGGCCCGGCTAGGGTGCCTTGAATGTTCCACGCTGCGCATGGATACGAGACGGCCCGGCGGCCTGAGGCCGAGGAGCCGAAGCCCACCCCTACGACGTCGGCGGCGACCGCTCTCGCCCCCGCCACGAGTGGCTTGAAGTCCGCCCCGCAGCCGGCCCCCAAGGCCACCGGACGCGACGCCTACTTCGACAATGCGAAGTATCTGGCCATCGTGCTGGTGGCCATGGCGCACGCCTGGGAGCCGGTGATGGACGGCAGCCGGGCCACGCGTGCCCTCTACATGGTGATCTACACCTTCCACATGCCGGCCTTCATCCTCATCTCCGGCTACTTCTCACGGAGTTACCAGGGCAAACCGCATCAGCTCAGACGACTGCTGACCGGCATCGCCCTGCCGTACGTGGTCTTCGAGGTGGCCTACTCGTTGTTCGCCCGATACGCGAACGACGATCCGGAGCATCCGATCAGCCTGCTCGACCCCTTCTATCTGACGTGGTTCCTGGCGGCGCTGTTCATCTGGCGGCTGACGACCCCGCTGTGGCGGACGGTGCGGTGGCCGCTGACCATCTCTCTGGTGCTGGCGGTTCTGGCCACATTGACGCCGGACATCGGGGCGGACCTGAACCTTCAGCGTGTGCTGCAGTTCCTGCCGTTCTTCGTGCTCGGCCTGTGCCTGAAGCCGGAGCACTTCCAGCTCGTACGGCGGCGCGAGGTGCGGCTGCTGTCGCTGGCGGTGGTCGCGGCCGCCCTGCTCGTCGGGTACTGGGCGGCGCCGCGGATGAAGCTGGGCTGGTTCTACCGCTCGAGCAGCGTGCAGGAGCTCGGTGTGCCGTGGTGGTCGGGGGCTGTGATGACCTTCGCCTTCTTCGGGTGCGCGGTACTGCTGACCGTGGCGTTCCTCGCCTGGGTGCCGCGCCGCAGGAGCTGGTTCACGGTGCTGGGCACCGGGACCATCTGCGGCTACCTGCTGCACGGTTTCCTGGTCAAGGCCGGTGACTACTGGGGCCTGTTCGAGAGCTACCCGTGGCTGGGCAGCCCGCTCGGTCTGATCGTGGTGACGGTGGGCGCGGCGGGCGCGGTGACGCTGCTGTGCACGCCGCCGGTGCGCAGGGCGCTGAGGTGCGTGACGGAGCCGGAGATGAGGTGGGCCTTCCGCCGGGACGCCTCGGAGCTGGGCCCGCGTCGGTGACTTCGCGGCCGCGAGGCTTCATGCACTGAACGACTTCGTGGAACCGGGCGGCCGTGGCGGGCCCCAGCGGGGCCCGCCGGTCAGCTCTCCTCCTGCGTCAGGCCGAGCAGCCGGCGCATCTTCGCGTACTTGGCGGCCAGCTTGTCCCGTGTCGCCTCGTCCAGCACGGCCAGGCGCGCGGGGTCGGCGTTGTGGGCCAAGTCAGCCTGCTTGACGAGCAGCGCGCCGGGAGTGGCCAGAATGCGCTGCGTGTAGACCTCCAAGTCCTCGTCCTCACCTCTGGTGAGGGCGAGGACCATGTCTTTCACGGCCGGCGGCAGCGCGGCTCCTTCCAGCCATTCGCGGCTCAACACGTCGTCCTCGACGGTGTCGTGGAGCCAGCCCGCGGCGATCTGGTCGTCGCTCCCGCCCCGCGAGCGCACCCCCTCTGCCACGGCGGTGATGTGTTCGGCGTAGGGGCGCCCCGCCTTGTCCTTCTGGCCGGAGTGGGCCTCGCGGGCGATCGCCTCGATCTCGGCCAGGGTCAGCATCTGCTGCGACATGGCACGACTCTACGCGCAACGGAACCGCCTCGAGCGGTGCCGAACGCCGAGCAAATAATCGTTTGGTAAACTAACTACTGACGTTTTTTTGACCTTCTCTTGACTTGTTGCGCCCCAGGCGCACAGATGCGAAGGGACCTGAGCTCATCGGCCACGCAGACACCCTCATCGCCATGGGCGGCGCCTTTCTCGCCGCCGCCGTGCTCGCCCGCCTCGGCGGCCGTATCGGACTGCCGACCATCCCCTTGTTCATCCTGGCCGGGATCCTTCTCGGCCCGCACACCCCAGGGGTCGTTCTCGTCTCCGACCCGCACGACCTCGAGATGCTCTCCGCTCTCGGACTCGTGCTGCTGCTCTTCTACCTGGGGTTGGAGTTCCATCTCGACGACCTCAAGGCCGGCGGCCGCAAGATGGCGCTCGCCGGAGGGGCGTATCTCGCGCTGAACGTGGGCGCGGGGCTCGGCTTCGGCTTCGCCCTCGGCTGGGGCACCTCCGAGGCGCTCGTGCTCGCCGGAGTGCTCGGCATCTCCTCGTCCGCGATCGTGACCAAGGTCCTCGTCGATCTCGGCCGGCTGGGCAACGACGAGACCCGGCCGATCCTCGGCATCATCGTCGTGGAGGACGTCTTCCTCGCCCTCTACCTGGCCGCACTGCAGCCCATCCTGTCCGGTGCACAGAACCTCGCCGCCGCCGTCATGGACGGCGCGAAGGCCTTCGCCTTCCTGCTGCTGCTCGCACTCGCCGCGCGTTTCGGCACCCGGCTCGTCGGACGGCTGATCTCCACCCGCGACGACGAGCTGCTTGTCATCTCCTTCCTCGGCGCCGCGGTGTTCGTGGCGGGGGTTTCCGAATGGTTCGGGGTCGCGGACGCCATCGGCGCGTTCATGGTCGGCCTGATGCTCGGCAGCACCACCTCGGGCGAGCGCATCCGCAAGCTGGTGCATCCGCTGCGGGACGCCTTCGGCGCGATCTTCTTCTTCGCCTTCGGCCTGTCGATCGACCCGGGGGACCTGCCGACCGTCGTATGGCCCGTCCTCGCGGCCGTCGCACTGACGCTGCTGATGAACGTGGTGGCGGGACTGGCCGCCGCACGGATCTACCGGTTCGACGCCGGGCAGACGGCGAACATCTCCACCACGCTGCTGGCCCGCGGCGAGTTCGCCCTCATTCTCGCGACGATGGCGGCGGGCGCCGGCCTGGACGACCGGCTCTCGCCGTTCATCGCCGGATACGTGCTGATCCTCGCGGTGCTCGCCCCGCTCGCGGCCGGGCGGTCGCACTGGCTCGCCCGCATCCTGCCGGGAGGCCGCGGGGGCGGGGGCCCCGACGCGGAAGGTCTCGTATCCCTCACGCCTGACGGCACAGCAGCAGCAGGGCCCGGTCGTCGTTGACGTCCTTGGCGACCGCCTCGATCAGGTGCCAGGCCGCGCCCTCGAAACCGGAGGACACGTAGCGGTCGGCTTCACCGGTGAGGCGGTCGATGCCCTCGCTGATGTCCCGGCCCGACGCCTCCACCAAGCCGTCGGTGAACAGCATCAGCACGTCGCCGGGGCGCAGGGAACCCTTCACCGGGTCGAACTGCGCCCCGTCGTAGACACCGAGGAGCGGGCCCTCCGCGGCCTTCTCCTCCCAGCGGCCGCTGCCCGCGTGGAGCTGGAGCGCGGGCAGATGGCCGGCGGACAGGAGCTCGTAGTCCCCGGAGTCGAGGTCGAGGACTAGATGGATCGACGTCGCGAACCCCTCGTCCCAGTCCTGCCGCAGCAGATAGCCGTTGGCCGCCGGCAGGAAGGCGTGCGGCGGCAGCGAACCCAGCAGCCCGCCGAAGGCGCCGGAGAGCAGCAGAGCACGCGAGGCCGCGTCCATGCCCTTGCCGGACACGTCGGTGAGGACGACCTCCAGGGTGCGGCCGCCGCTCGTGCGGGCGGCGACCACGAAGTCGCCGGAGAACGACTGGCCCCCGGCCGGGCGCAGCGCCATCTCCTGGTGCCAGCCGTGCGGCAGCCGCGGCAGGGCGCTCTGCACCCTGATGCGTTCCCGCAGGTCGAAGAGCATCGTGCCGCCGCGCCGCCACGGCACGCCGACCCGGGCCCGGAACTGGGCGATCAGCAGCCCGAACAGGCCGCACGCCGCGACCACGAGCACCGTTCCGGGGGTGACCCTGGCCGGGCCCTCGGTGTACGGGCCGAGCACTATGGACTCGACGATCAGGGCCGCCGCGGCCGCCGCGTAGAGACCGAGCAGGCTCGCGGGCCGAAGCAGCAGCCCGCCCGCGACGATCGGCAGGACCAGTGCGACCGGTGAACACCACACGGGCGCGACGACGGTGCCCCAGGTGATCGCCGGGACGGTGACCAACAGACCTGCCAGAGCGAGCCGGTCGGAGCCGTCGCCGCGGAAGTAGTCGACCGCGGACTTGCGCAGCGCGATGCGCGCCCGGTGCATCGCCTTGCGCAACCGGGCCGTGAACGAGTCTGCTGCAGAGCCGCGGGCCATTGCCGTGGACCCTATCCACCCGCCGACCCGGCGTGCAGGGGGACCCCATGACATTGTGTTCGAAATCGGGTCGCGACGGGCCGCGCGCGCCTGGTAGGGATGGCATATGACGACAGAACTGCGGGTGCTGCGGCAGTCCGAGTGGGACCACTGGTACGGCAGGCTCGAGCTCGCGTTCGGCGGCGTCGCCGAGGCCCGTGCGGAACGCAAGCTCTGGGAAGAGCTGACGGAGACCGACCGCTCCATCGGCGTCTGGGACGGTGCCGAGTGCGTCGGCACCGCCGGGGCGTTCACGTTCTCCGTGTCCGCGCCGGGCGGCACGTTCGTACCCGCGGCGGGCGTGACCATGGTGAGCGTCGCGGCGACCCACCGGCGGCGCGGAATCCTGACGTCGATGATGCGGCGTCAGCTGGACGACGTCCGCTCATGGGGTGAACCGCTCGCGGTGCTGACCGCCTCGGAGCCGGTGATCTACGGCCGCTTCGGCTACGGGATCGCCACCCATCAGATGTCCCTGGAAATCGACTCGTCGCGGGTGGGAGTCGCCGTGCCGCCCGGCGCCGAGGACGTACGGCTGCGGTTCGTGCCGGTCGCCGAGGGCGCAGAGGCGTGCGAGCAGGTGTACCGGCGCACCATCGGCTCGCGGCCCGGGATGCTCGCGCGCGGCAAGGGCTGGGAGCGGCTGCCGCTGCTCGATCCGTCGAGCGAGCGCGATGGCGCGTCGCCGATGCAGTGCGTGCTCGCCGAACGGGACGGCCGGGTCGTGGGTTACGCCCGCTTCCACAACAAGCCGGCATGGGCGGCGGCCGGAGCCGACGGCTCGATCTCGGTCCGGCACGTCGACGCGCTCGACCCGGCGGCGTACGCGGTGCTGTGGCGGTTCCTGTGCGAGATCGACCTGACGTCGACGGTCCGGTCCCACAACCGTCCGGTCGACGACCCGCTGCTCCACCTGGTCACGGACATCCGGCGCTGCGGCGTGCGCGTACGGGACGCGCTGCATGTACGTCTCGTCGACGTGGGGGCCGCGCTCGAAGCACGCCGCTACACGGCGCCGGTCGATGTGGTGCTCGATGTCGAGGACGCGTTCTGCCCCTGGAACGAGGGACGTTGGCGTCTGACGGGGGACGCGAAAGGCGCGTCGTGCGAGCGGACCCGGGACGCGGCGGAGCTCGCAGTGTCCGTACGGGAGCTGGGCGCGGCATACCTCGGGGGCGTGTCGCTGTCGTCGCTGGCGGGGGCGGGCCGGGTACGGGAGCTGCGCAAGGGGGCGCTCGCGGAGGCGTCGGTGGCGTTCGGGTCCGACGTCGCGCCGTGGCTGCCGCACGGGTTCTGAGCCGGCGCCGCGCCGAGGCGGGGCGCCCCGGTCAGGACGGGATCTGGCAGCCGGGGCACCAGAAGAGGTTGCGCGCCGCCATGGGGGCCGTGCGGATCTCGGATGCACAGATGTGGCACGGCATGTTCGCCCGCCGGTAGACGTAGACCTCGCCGCCGTGGTCGTCGACGCGCGGCGCGCGGCCCATCGCCTCGGGCGTGTGCTCCGGACGGACGGTGTCGATGCGGTTGTTGCGTACGCCCTCGCGCATCAGGTCGACCAGGTCGTGCCAGATCGCGTCCCACTGCCGGGGGGTGAGGTCCCGGCCCGCCCGGTACGGGTCGATGCCGTGGCGGAAGAGGACCTCGGCACGGTAGACGTTGCCCACGCCCGCGATGATCTTCTGGTCCATGAGCAGCGCGGCGATCGTCGTGCGTGAGCGCGAGATCCGCGCCCAGGCCCGGTCCGGGCCGTCGGTGGGGCGCAGCGGGTCGGGGCCGAGGCGGTCGTGTATCGCCTGCTTCTCGGGCTCGGTGATGAGCGTGCAGGTGGTCGGACCGCGCAGGTCGGCGTAGTGGTCCTCGTTCAGGACCCGCAGCCGGACCGTGTCGGCCGGCGGCGGGGCGGGCGTCCTGCCGAAGCCCAGCTTGCCGAAGAGTCCGAGGTGGATGTGGACCCACCCGGTGTCCTCGAAGCCGAGGAACAGGTGCTTGCCGTGGGCGTCGGCGGCGTCCAGGACCCGGCCGTCGAGGAGGGCGGCGCTGTCCGCGAACTTGCCCTGCGGGCTGCTGACGCGCGTACTCCGGCCCGCGAACCGGTGCAGGTAGTCCTCGGCGAGGCGGTGGATCGTGTGCCCCTCGGGCATGGGCGGCGGCTCCTGGACGGCATGGCTGTGCCGCCGGGGAGACCCGGCGGCACGAGGGACGTGGGGTCAGCCCTGCTGCGGGTGGTGGGCCGGGATCGGGGGGAGTTCGCCGGTGGCCTCGTACGCGGAGAGCATCTCGATACGGCGGGTGTGACGCTCCTCACCCGAGTACGGGGTGTTCAGGAAGATCTCGACGAACTTCGTCGACTCCTCCACGGTGTGCATCCGGCCGCCGATCGCAATGACGTTGGCGTTGTTGTGCTCACGGCCGAGCGCGGCGGTCTGCTCGCTCCACGCCAGCGCCGCCCGCACCCCCTTGACCTTGTTGGCTGCGATCTGCTCGCCGTTGCCGGAGCCGCCGATCACAATGCCGAGGCTGCCCTCGTCCGCGACCGTCCGCTCGGCGGCGCGCAGGCAGAAGGGCGGGTAGTCGTCCTGTGCGTCGTAGATGTGGGGACCGCAGTCCACGGGCTCGTGGCCGTGGGCCTTGAGCCACTCGACGAGGTGGTTCTTGAGTTCGAAGCCGGCATGGTCCGAGCCGAGGTACACGCGCATGGTTCGAGTGTGGCATGCGGGGCAGGCGCATCCGGGCCCGGGCCCGGCTCCCAGCGTTTCGGAGTGATGAGTACAACGAAACGGAGTCGGCTCTTCCGTACCGGAAGGTACTGGGTTTGAATGCCCAGGTTCGTAACCCGAGCGACACCGAGACATAAGGATTCGTCCATGACGTCGCAGACGACCCTCACAAAGGAAGGCGGCCCGTCCGAGATCCCCGGACAGCCGAATTCCCCCGAAGGTCTCAAGGCCGGTCTCAAGAACCGCCACCTTTCCATGATCGCCATCGGCGGTGTCATCGGCGCCGGCCTCTTCGTCGGATCCAGCTCCGGCATCGCTGCCGCGGGCCCCGCGATCCTCGTGTCGTACGCCCTCGTCGGCATGCTGGTCGTTTTCGTGATGCGCATGCTGGGCGAAATGGCCGCCGCCAGCCCGAACTCCGGTTCCTTCTCCGCCTACGCCGACCGTGCGCTCGGCCGCTGGGCCGGCTTCTCCATCGGCTGGCTGTACTGGTTCTTCTGGGTGGTCGTACTGGCCGTCGAGGCGACCGCCGGCGCCGAGATCCTGGAGGGCTGGATACCGGCCGTGCCGCAGTGGGGCTGGGCGCTGATCGTCATGGTCGTGCTGACGGCCACCAACCTGGTGTCGGTCTCGTCGTACGGCGAGTTCGAGTTCTGGTTCGCGGGCATCAAGGTCGTCGCCATCGGCGCGTTCGTGGTCATCGGCCTGCTCGCCGTGTTCGGCGTGCTGCCCGGCTCCGACAACCCTGGCGCCGGCTTCTCCCATCTCACCGACGCGGGCGGCTTCATGCCCAACGGCGCGGGCGCGATTCTCGCCGGTGTGCTGCTGGTCGTCTTCTCCTTCATGGGCAGCGAGATCGTCACGCTGGCCGCGGGCGAGTCCGAGAACCCGAGGCGCGCGGTCACCAAGGCCACCAACAGCGTGATCTGGCGTGTGGGCTTCTTCTACCTCGGCTCGATCTTCGTGGTCCTGACGCTGCTGCCGTGGAACGACAAGTCGATCACGGACAAGGGCTCGTACGTCGCGGCTCTGGACTCGATCGGCATCGCGCACGCGGGTCAGATCATGAACGTCATCATCCTGACCGCCGTTCTGTCCTGCCTGAACTCGGGCCTCTACACCGCCTCCCGCATGGCCTTCTCGCTGGGTGAGCGCGGTGACGCCCCCAAGGCGTTCGCCAAGGCCAACGCCAAGGGCGTCCCGACCGCGGCCATCCTGGCCTCCGTGGTCTTCGGCTTCGTCGCCGTGTACTTCAACTACGCGTTCAAGGACACGGTCTTCCTGTTCCTGCTGAACTCCTCGGGTGCGGTGGCGCTGTTCGTCTGGCTGGTGATCTGCTTCACCCAGCTGCGGATGCGCGGGATCCTGCTGCGCGAGGCGCCGGAGAAGCTGACCGTGAAGATGTGGCTCTTCCCGTATCTCACCTGGGCGACCGCGGCAATGATCGTCTTCGTGCTCGGCTACATGGTCTACGACGACGCGAACCGCCAGGTCGCACTGCTGTCGATCGCCGTCGCGGCCGTCGTCCTCGCCGTCGCGCTGGTCCGCCAGAAGTTCTTCCCGCAGCCTGCCGCCAGGGCCGCTGCCACGGCGGAGGAGCGTGAGCAGGCACCGGTGTCCGGCGCCTGATCGAAGCGGCACTTCAGCGGGGGAATGCTTGGCGGCACATGTCAGGTATTCCGAGGCTCTCCGTACGTCCGACAAGGAACGTACGGAGAGCCTCCTTCATGTTTCCCACCGCCGTCACCGTCCTGAGGCCGGGCGACGAGAACTACGCCGGCGAACCGGCCGGTTTCCGGACCGGTTTCACGCAGTGGCCCGAGCTCGCGATCGCCGCCCGTGACGCCGAGGGCGTCCGGGCGGGCGTGCGGTACGCGGCCGGGAGAGGGTCTGCCGGTCCGTCCGGGCCCTGCACGCCCGGGGTTTCGAGGTGCTGGAGCCGCGGACGGTGGGCCGCTTCGCCGACTTCGCGTTCGCTGCGGCGACCGTACGCACGGGCCGCACGAGCCAAAAACGCAGAAGAGGCTCGCCGGTCTCAGGTCACTGCACGACCCCGCGAGCCACATAAGAGGGAGAGGGGGGAGG